>JAABSF010000430.1 GCA_011390535.1 Deltaproteobacteria bacterium
CTTCAAGCCGGAGAGACTCTGCCCTACCCATCAGGAGGCTACAAAAAGTTGCTGGATATCATCAGCCGCGCTCATGTCCCCGACGCGGCCAAAAGCGGCTACAAGCGGCTGGCTGCCTCTCTTTTCAAGTCATTGAGGCAAGTCGGGATCGTAGAGGTGCTTGCTGAAGATTCAGATACTACAAAAAGAGAGTCAGGTGGGAAGAAAACCTCGAGAGTTCGTACGGCGGTTGATCTTCAAAAAGAGTTTTCCTTGAATCAGGCTCTCGCCCTGTACGTGGTAGAGACCATCGAATCACTAGACGAAGAAGATGAGAGTTATGCCTTGGATCTTCTGACCCTGGTGGAGTCGACCCTTGAAAACCCCAAAGCCATTCTTTTTAAACAGATGGATCGACTGAAAGGTGAGCTTGTCGCCAAACTAAAGGCCGAAGGAGTTGATTATGAAGAGCGCAAAGAAAAAGCCGACGCTGTCGAACACCCAAAACCTCGAGCTGATTTCATTTACTCCACCTTCAATGCTTTTGCCGAAGCTCACCCTTGGGTAGGCGCTGAAAACATCGCCCCGAAATCAGTGGCCAGAGAGATTTATGAAGGATGTTTCGATTTCAATGACTACATAAGGTTGTACGGGTTGGCACGAAGCGAAGGTGTGCTCCTCAGATATATAAGCCGGGCTTATAAAGCAACCATCCAAACTGTTCCGGAACCCGCATGGGACCCTGAATTCGAAAATATCCTCGCCTTCCTCTATGGTTTTCTGAGCCGCACCGACGACAGCCTTATCAAAGAATGGGAGCTGCTCGTGGCCGAACCTGCGGATCGCGCTATCTCCACCATCATGGAACAAGGTGGTCAAGATTCCGGCAAGGATGAAGCGCAACCGGCTCCACCAAAAGACCCCCTTGCCGACATGCGGGTATTCAAAGCAAGGATAAGAAACGAGCTCCACATACTCTTGAAAGACCTCGCAAAAAAAGACTACGACGCAGCGTGCAAGCATATCAGACAAACGGACACACATGCCTGGACAGGCGAAGATTTCGAGCAAGCCATGGCCCCCTATTATGAAGAACATGATTTCATCGACATTACTCCTCACGCACGTCAAACGCGCAACACTGTTTTCATCGAAGAATCACCGCGGGTGTGGCAAGCTCACCAAAAAATAGTTGACCCAGCCGGTGATGAAGATTGGGCCGTTCAAGCAGTAGTAGACCTCTCAGAGTGGCCTCCAAAACCTTCAACAGAAAATGACCAAGACACAAACTCGGACTCAGCCCCTCTAATAGAAATCCGAAAAGTCGGGATATAGAAAAGGCACCGCCGGCCCACTTCTAGCCCACTTTTACGCCAATCAACTTCTAACTATTGGATGGATGGAGCGGTAATGAAAAGATCAATCAAAAACTAAACTCTAAGTGCCTGTCACCTTTTCCGGCAACTTTTCCTTTTGACGTCCCTTGCGAATAATATCCACTATCTCTTTTGTAGAAATGCTTGCTTTAATTGTCGGCACATCCAATGGAGAAGGAGCGATTTGTTCCGGTACCAATGCGAAGGTCCTGCCGTCCTTCCTTCGTATTAACACTTTTCCTGTGCTTTCCGCCTGGTTAAGTACCATAGCCAGCTTTTGCCTGGCTTCAGAATATGTATATACCTGCATACTAGACCTCCAGGATCCCGACGTTAAGTCTTTGAGCCGATGTCATTAATTTTCGATCCAGTGTCAACAGCGGAGCTTTATGTCTGATTGCACAATCCAAAAAGTAAGTATCGTATGCATAAATATTCTCTTGTTTGGATAATACTAAAACGTTTCCAAAATCCGGTGCGACATAGCGAATGGGAATGGCCTCAAAAATTGATATTCCCTTTTCAGCTTCAGTAATAGTCAACCTTTTTTGTTTGAACATCGCCGAAAAGGCGTTGCCGATTTCCCATGGAATCGCTCCAGGCCCAATAAGGGTATTTCCCTTCGTCAACTCAATGATCCTGTCTCGCTCTGGTTCACCGACTATCACCGAAATCAAGGCAGAAGTATCAATCACAATTTCCATTGCTTACCTTTCAGCTACCGTTTATGAGACAATTGTACAACACTTGTACATCTTGTCAAGAGACAGCAGTTAGAACGGGTGCGGTGCTGTGAAGTAGGGCTATCCACCTTCTACCCTGCTGCGACTTTTGGCCACGGCCTATGGAACCGGAAAGATTTTTGGGTTTTAGCATATGTGAGTGAATGGGAGATCGGCCATGGCAGGTCTCCGCAGCGCCGAAACCGCCGGACGTCTTGTTTGAACCTCCCTGGAAGGGAGGTTCGTCTGCGACTCGTCAACGCGCCTTCAGTCCTGCGGACAGCGGCGCATTGCGACGCCGGCTTTCCTTCGGCCCTGCTGCGACTTTTAGCCACGGCCTATGTCCACATTTTATCCAACTTTTAAAAACCTCGCTCAGAAAGAACATGTTTATGAATGGATAATATTCTGACTATCGCCCTTACATCATTTCATGTTTTATTTAATAAAATCAAAAGCTAAATCCTAAACGGATGGCACCTTTTTTTATTCTTATCTTCTGCCTCAGATACCACATAGCTTGAAGCCTTCCAAAATGGGTTTCAATGAGACCGGCCAGACCTGGTGGATGGAAATCATCTTGTACAACCTCAAGGGTGGCGAGATAGGAGAAACCTATCTCCGGGTGTCCTGCAAGAAACGCTTCATTGGCCTTTCCGTAGAGCAGCCGTGCCAAAACATTTCTTATAGGAGATATGTTTATTGCTGATGTGACTATTCCTGATGTGTTTCTTTCAGCGTTGTCCACTGCCGGACAGTTAGAATTATCCGCCGAATTATGCGCCAAATAAGCCACCGAATTATCCGCCCAATTATCCACCGAATTATCCACCGAGTGAGATTGCTGTTTTGCAATTGAGAGCCATTTCAACACAAGTTTTTCATAACGGTGCGGGTCTTCCTGCATCCAGTCAATATTACCAAGGCGTGCGGCCCCTCGATGCTGTCTGCGGAAAGAGACAAAACATGGGATGTGCTTAAAGCGGTGTCCGACAAGAACCAACCTGAGGTGCAGATCCGTCTCCTGCCCTCTCGTCAACCCCTCATCAAATCCACCTATTTCATATATTTTTCGCCGCCTGTGCAGAGGCAGCGGAGTCCTAATGTTATGCTCCACGACATATGCCGCCATTTCGCCTACACCGGATTTCATTGGGGGATAACGCAGCAATTCTCCATCTAGAGCGCCATTTTCGTCTATACTCTTTTCATCGCCAAACACCGCGTCGTGATTATCGTCGAGAGCGTCAAGACGGCGGCTCACAGCATCCTCAGTCAGCAAGTCGTCACCATCCAGAAACTGAATAAACTCACCACACGCTTTTTCCAAGCCGTCGTTACGTGCGGCAGATCCTCCCCTGTTTGTCTTCGAAATGGAGATAATGCTCCCACCGAATGATTCAATGATAGCTAAACTGGAGTCAGTGGAT
>JAABSF010000431.1 GCA_011390535.1 Deltaproteobacteria bacterium
TCAAATAATCGTTCCATATTACGACACTGACTGTTTTTTTAAGTGGGAGTTCCTATGGTAGCGGTTTTTGATGTAGGTTGCACCAAGAGCGACTGCTAAACCAAGCAACGCCACTACTATGGCGGCGATAAAAATGTGACTCTCTCGAAGGTTCTTTAGCAAGTTTAAAATGAGTGCGGAGACAGTAACAATATACATGATTACCATGGGGACCATAGTGAACCATGATTTTTTTCCTGTCTTTGAAAGCCAAATGGTTACCGCCATGAGAGCAAGAGCCGCCAGGAGTTGATTAGCTGAGCCGAACAGTTGCCATATCAAATCCAAGCCTCGTCCGCTGAACAGCAGAGCCATGGCTGCGGCTACAGTAACGGCTGTCGCGACATATCTGTTTTGCATTGCCTTGACGAAAAAGTGCGGTAATCGGCTATTCTTGTCAGAGCCGGCGAAGAGCTCTTGTAGCGTAAACCTGGCGAGTCTTGTTGCGGTGTCAAGGCTTGTGAGCGCGAATGCGGACACTGCGAGGGAGATGAAAACACGACCGAAACCTTCTTTGATCCCAATAGATGTCATCAAGTGTGCAATTCCAGAGCTGAAAGCACCAATGGGATTGGCATTGCCTTTTTGATCAAAGAGCCGCTCTAGGTATTCCGAATGAGTGAGATAGATGACTGAGATAAGTGCGATTACCGCCAGGAGGGACTCAATGAGCATTCCGCCGTAAGCCACAGGCCTTGCATCAGTCTCTCTGTCGAGCTGTTTTGCCGTTGTGCCGGAAGCAACCAGGGAGTGGAACCCACTGATGGCGCCGCACGCTACTGTTACGAACAGCATGGGAAAAATCGGTCCCAACCCTTTGACGGAAATGGTGGTGACCGGCGGTGATGCTATCTTCCAAGGGGAAACAACTATAGCCGTCAATGAGAGAGCCAACATAGCATATAACAGAAAGGAGTTAAGATAGTCTCGTGGTTGCAGAAGGATGTTTACCGGTGTTATTGAAGCGATACTGATGTAGACGGCCAGAATAATAAACCAGAACGGAACCATGGGGTCAGCGCCTTGACTCGATGTCCACAGTCTTGGAAATGGAAATAGATAGCCGCCATAGAGGCAGCCGCCAAGCAAGGCTAACCCGACAATAGTTCCCAGCCACAAAGGTATTTTGCATCGGTAGATGGAAAAACCGAACGCGATGGCGAGCAAAATGAAAAGGAGAGATGAGGTGGCCGCTGCTCCATGGCTTATGAACGTATGTGTGACCGCTTTTGTAAACACCGCGATCACCAAAATCAGAGTGGCCCAGGCGAACAGCAGAAAAATGATTTTTCCGGTGTGCCCCAAATAGGTCTCTATTATGGTCCCGACGGAGCGCCCTCCATGTCGCACACTTGCCACCAGGGTGGTGAAGTCATGCACCGCTCCCAGGAAAATACCGCCCAGTATGATCCATAGGAACACCGGCAACCATCCGTATTGAGCAGCTAAAACAGGCCCTATGATAGGTGCGGCGCCGGCGATGGAGGCGAAATGGTGCCCCAACAGCACCGGCATTTTAGCGGGGACATAATCAACGCCGTCATTTATCTCGTGGGCGGGTGTTTTTTTGAGTGAGCCGAGTCCCATAACTTTGCTCAAGAAACGGCTGTAAAAAAAGTATCCGGCCAGCAGCGCCGGGATAGCAACTAACATCATAACTAGAATATTCATTACGGTTCCTCATTATCATTCACTTATTACTTTAAAAAATAGAGAGAATCTATCACTGATCAAAAAATTATAAAGCAATACGATGGTTTGCGGGGTGCGGTTCCGTGAAGTAGGATTATCCATTCGGCCCTGCTGCGAATTTTGGCCGGGGCCTATGTATACAATATCTACAACTTTTGAAAACTGCGCCCCCTAGTAAAGTGTTGTCCTTGACGAGGGCTCATAGTGGGGACAAAATGCAGTCCATTTCGGAGGTTATTATGCTGAATGATTTGCGACGAGAAGACAGGAAGGTTTATGACGCTGTGCTCCGGGAGGTGAGCCGGGAGCAAGTGGATATAGAGCTAATAGCAAGTGAGAACTACGTGTCTCGGGCTGTGTTGGATGCGCAGGGATCGGTTCTGACGAATAAATATGCCGAAGGTTATCCGGGGAAAAGGTATTACGGGGGTTGTGAGCTGGCCGATGAGGTAGAGCGACTGGCCATCTCACGTGCCACCAAGCTTTTCGGCGCCGAGCACATAAATGTACAACCCCATTCAGGATCCCAAGCAAACATGGAGGTTTACTTCTCGGTTTTGGACCCGGGAGACAGGATTATGAGTATGGCACTTGATCATGGGGGCCATCTCTCACACGGGCATCCGAAGAATTTTTCGAGTAAGGTGTTCGACATAGTCCAGTATGGAGTGGAGCGGGAAACCGAGATTTTGGATATGGAGACAGTGAGGAAGTTGGCGAAAGAGAAGAAGCCGAAGATGATCGTGGTGGGGGCTTCATCTTATCCAAGATTCATTGATTTTGAGCCTTTCGGTGCTATCGCCAAAGAAGTCGGGGCTTATCTTTTGGCTGATATCGCTCACATCGCCGGGCTTGTTGCCGCAGGGGTACATCCTGATCCTGTGCCTCATTGTGATTTCGTTACGGCGACGACTCACAAGACGCTCAGGGGGCCTCGCGGAGGGTTTATTATGTGCAAAGAGAAGTACCGCAGATGCTTGGACAGCTCGGTTTTTCCAGGTGTGCAGGGAGGCCCGCTGGTTCACGTCATCGCGGGCAAGGCCGTCGCGTTCAAAGAGGCGCTGCAGCCAAGCTTCGTGCTCTATCAGAAACAAGTCATCGCAAATGCCTCCGCATTGGCGAAGTCCCTGGCTCATCGTGGTTTTCGTCTAGTAACAGGGGGCACGGACAATCACATTGTGGTGGTGGATGTTAGTGACAGAAAGATGACCGGCATCCAGGCCACGCGTCTTTTGGATAGGGTAGGCATCACCGTAAACAACAATCAGATACCATATGATCCTCTACCCCCCATGAAGTCCAGCGGTATTCGTTTGGGCACGCCGGCAATGACCACGAGAGGTATGAAAGAGGTGGAGATGGAGGTTTTAGCCGACATAATCGCGGTCGCCTTGGATCATAAAACCGACGAGATAAGGCTGAGACAAGCCCGAGAAGCGGCTCTGGATCTTGCGGACCGGTTCCCGATATATCCTGGTATATTAAGGAGGTTGTATGAACAAGAGCACGGCTCGACTATAGCTCCGCCTCTATAAACAGATTTATCAACCTGCCGGAATTAAAAACGCCTCTGTTGAGTTTCCCTTGTTCAAATTTTTGCCATGCATTCTGTTTTTCTTTGTCAAAACACCCTCTATCCCGGCAGCTATGCTGAAAGAGATAAACGGGTGCAGTTTAAAGAATGTATATAATTTCTGTTAGTAAATAACCGATGAACAAGATAATTCGCTGTTAATAGGCCTCGTAGGCGCCAATGGAGTATGGCATCCAACGCGG
>JAABSF010000432.1 GCA_011390535.1 Deltaproteobacteria bacterium
GATGAGGAAATAGCTCACCGGATCGTCCATGTTCGTCCAGGCATGAGTGATAAACTCGGTCCAGTTGTCCATCCCCGGGATAACCTGACACCCGGCGGACCAATTATTTATGGCGGCAGTGCCCAAGGGTGCATCCACCGAACCCATGTGAATATTGTGAGCGCTCCCGGTGCGCTCATGATCTTGAGACGATAACGGAGGCAACCATCCGTTTCGATCACTGTCCCAGTACCCATTCTTGTTTGAATCATCTCTGACCAGATAGCTTGACTCGTCGATCCGGAGAGCATTGTAACTCCGGTGCCAACCGTTGACATAATGATATCGACGATTAGGCCTCAAAGAAGATGATGAATGGTAACCGAAATCATAGGCCCCGGTGTCGGTATTCACCGGGAACTCCCGGACGTTTTCGACCCCGTTTTCATCCCGCCAGAGCAACACAAGCGTATCGTTGAACCTGTTGGGTAAATTATCGTGGGGTAGCAACCGTCCCGGATATGCCCGTCGAATCCCGACCACTGTCCTGACTCCCTCCACCGTGTCCATGGCTACACCTGTGGTCAACTCAGCGATATCTTTATAGAGGTCGTATGCTTCAGGCTCGGTCAACAACATGACACCTATGGGAGTCTCGTAACACCTCGTGAAATCAATCCACTCCCCTCCCCGCTCGAACAGTGGCATGTTGTCATAATACTCCGGCATTACGATATCACCGTTATCTTTGAATACCGCATCCGCACGAGGAAGCAGGAAGGTCCCTTCCGGCTCAGGCTCGATGTGAGCTATGCGCCCGTTCGATTCTTTCCGGATATCATCATCGCTCGAGGAGCCCGCAAAGTCTGTTGATTCTATAAAACCACCTTTGAAAACCTCACTCTCCTTACTCTCCTTATTGAATGAATCCTTGGGTAGGGGTGAAGGAGGGTTCATGTAAATAAAAGTGTTGTCATAATCAAAGTCACAGTGGGAAGGAACAAAACCATCAGGCTCTATAGGCTGAGCATCAATTTCGGCCTCTGCGTCCGCCGGCTCAAACACTTCTCCGTCTCCGAAAACGGAACCGTCGGTTCCCGTGCCCCCGTCTACAGTTTTGCTGTCAGCGTCCCTCAGATCTCTAATTCTTCCTTCATCACATCCGGTCGAAATCAAAAAAGCGACAGCAAAGAGATAAGCCACTAATCTTGACAAAACCCGTAAAAAAAAGGGGAACCATTCAAAAAAGCGCTTGTATAATTTTTCCATTTTTTCGGCTCTTCTTTGCCTGAACTTTTTACATAAACTCTTTCGCCTAAATACTTTTTAGATCTGCTCAGCTCTCCGTTCTTCTAATCACACCAATCATATTACCGGCCTTCACTTAAAAAAGCTGCTACTTTTTTGTGTCAACTTCTTCGACAGCCTTCTTGATGGCTTCCGCGAGATATCGGGACACCTTTCCATCTATTGATAGTACCACCTTCACGCTGTCTTTTTCTCGACTCGAACTGAATTTCGCGAACAAGGACCCAAGCCCAAGAGTCTTTTCAAAGCCTTTAATTTGATTCTGCATAGACGCCGCGGCCCGAACTGCATCATTTTCGTTTTTGTAATGCATTCCTAAAGTCAAAATTCTATCTTTTGATAACCCAACTTCCACATTCAAGCCGTTTGGAGTAGGGGCTTCGCTGTCTTCAAAAACCTTGTCAAAAATCCACCCGGACGGCAACCCGACAAACCATAATGTTTTCTCTTTGTCCAGATTCTCCCCCAGCCGCCTCGCCTTTCCGTCGGTCCATAAACTGTTCTTCTTCTCCAGGCGATCTCTGAACCATTTCTCTTGTGCTTTCTTCCCGTCTTTTCCCCACTCTCTGGTGGTAAAAAGAAAAGTATTTTCGTCAGGCCACCCAAGCCACACGACTTTTTCGTCAAACCTGCTCTCAGTAAGTTGACCACGCCTTTTAAAGGAAGTCTTTGTGTCGGACAACGCACCAAAGGTCTCTATACAAGACTCTATTTTTTTTCGAGACCAGGTGCCGCGGACAGCAATATCAGCAGCCTCCATATCTTTTTGCCCTTTGAATCCGACCCCCACCCACTGTAGATCCTTTTTAAAATCAATAGAGCACATGCTCTCCACCAAGGAAACCATGAGCTGAATTTTCGGAATCTTAAGATCTTCCACCATTGCCTTATAAAACCCGGTACCCGTGAGACGGGAGTATGAAAGCCAAACCACAGCCACCTCATCACGAGGGAACATCTCCAGAATCTCTCGAGGCTCAACTACTGCTTCTTTGCCCCGCAGGCTGCTGTCTATTTCCGCCCCCGAGCCATCTTTGGGTTTTGAGCCCACCCCGGTTTTGTCGTTAGCTTCAGCGCCTCCCTTTGAATCAACACCACTCCCCTTTTTCGATTCATGCATTATCTTTGCAGCCGTCTCAACCGCGCTGGGAAAATAACCCTTCTTTTTGTCAGAGCCTTCAGTCCCGTCCTCTTTATCACCGGCCGGGAAAATTATTACGACAAAAGCAGCCAATGCAGCCACAACAAACAGCCCTGCCAGCCCAAGCAGGGCGGTACGCCATTTCTGTGAATATGTTTTGATATTCTTGGCTATCGGCCCCAACGTCTCCTCTCGGGTCACCCTCCTGCGAAGAGTGTCGGTTTGAGGACCTGTAACACTTCTCTTCGAAGACGCAGACCGCGGTTCCAGAGGGCCTGTTATCCTCCGTCCCGCTTTGGCCACCTCGCCGACACCCCGCTCTCCGCTCCTCTCCGACAAACCTCCGGTTATCCGAGCGTCATTAGAACTTCTCCCTGCGTTGAGCACAGCGGTAGGCCCGGTTGGAGATATAATTTCATCTTTGGGCACCGGCATATCCGCTGTTCGTCGGCGAGGCAGCGCCCCCCCTTTTGCCGCAGCCTGGGAGATACACTCACCGAACTCCACAACAGAAATAGGCCGCGCCTCGGCTCGAGTAGACAAAGCCTTTAAAAGTACGGTCTCAGTATCACCCGGAAGGTTTATCCCAAGATCCGCCGGACGAACCGGGTTCAGGCGAGATTCAGGATCCCCTGAATCGTCCCAAGGGAGCCTGCCTGTAGTCATTGAGTAAAACACCAAAGCCAGTTCATATATATCAGAGCTCTTATTTGCCGGTTGGCCGAAAAACCTTTCAGGGGCCATATAAGCCGGGGTACCCCTCACTCCGCCTTCGCGGGTCACCGTCGACATGGGAGCATCCGCCGATTTCGCAATTCCGAAATCCAGCAACACTGCATATTGCCCGTCACCAACCAAGAATATGTTCTCGGGCTTTATATCTCTGTGTATAAGCTCCTGGGCGTGAAGCGCGGCCACCGCTGAAACCAATTGGTCAAGCAAAGATAGAGATAGATCAATCTCCAAACGCCCTCGCTTCAACCTCTCGGCCAAGGTCTCTCCTTCAAGGCACTCCATGGCTAGATACGGCCTCCCATCCGGCAGCTCACCAAAACCCAATAACTTCACCACCGCC
>JAABSF010000433.1 GCA_011390535.1 Deltaproteobacteria bacterium
ACCGGTAGCCCGGTGCTTTCGTACAAGAAAGGTAAGTCAATGATGTTCAGTCCGCCTACCGCGATGCCGTCCAGCAAAATAACATGCAGCTGACGATGAAATTTTGATCTGCAAATCATTTCCGAAATTTTCCGGCTCGCGTTCCATCCGTCTTTCCTTATATGAGTGGACACCAACCCTTCAAAAACCGTCCCACGACACACAGCACCCACCACCAGTACTTTGGAACCACGTCTATCCCCGAAAGGGGCGTCATCGATGCCCAGATAACGCCAACGTTTAATCTTCTGCTCAAAATCATTCATGCCCGCCTCCGGGTCGGCTCCTTTCCGGCTCCTTTCCGGCTCTTTTCAGTTTGAGAACTATCAATTTTTCTTCGCTAACCGGCCGCACTCGAATTTCTTCGACAATGCTTCACGTCTTTTCCGAAACCACCCAAAGGGATATTTTTCGGCATGGACCCCCAGCTCATCGCAGAGCTTCTCATTATCGCCGCGTTTTATCGCCTGAGCCACTGGAGCCCAATTCAAGAGTTGAGGAGATCGATCAACAAACCTGCTTTTTGGAAAGCGGCGCACCAGCTCTGCGTGTGCTCTCTTTGCACCTTTCATATCACCACGCCGCAGCTCCGCGATGGCAATCCACCACAACGCGTCATCTCTTAAAATAGAGGTCTTGAAATTTTTCACCAAGCGCCTGAACTCTTCTATTGCCTTGGCCGGGTCATTCATATCATCAAGCCTGAGAATCCCCATCTCCAGCTGTGCGTCATCAGCAAATTCCGATGTAAAGGTGCCCACGATCCATGTGTCTTTTTTTGTTTCAAGAATTTTAGCGTAAAATATAAGCGCCTTAAGTGGTTTGCCCAGTCTTCTGTAAAGCTCGGCTGTACGAAAGCTTGCGTTGTGGGTCAACGGCCCATGGGGTTTTTTCTTGGAAAGCTTCTCGAAAATCTCCACTGCATGATCAGGAGCCTTGAAATCTTTTTCATAGATTTCTCCCAGGGTCCACAAAAGATTGTCCGCGATATCAGCGCTTTTGAATCTGCGAAAAAGCGCCCATAGTTTTTTTACAAGCTTTTTCAGCCTGCCTTCTTCTCTGTTGTGGCGAATGATGCGAACCAAGGCTTCGTCTGCCGCCACTTCGTAGTTGTTCATTGCTCTCCACCAGAGCCTCAAGCCATCTTCCTTTCTTTCCGGATTGGCCCCGCCCAACTTATCGTATGCGATACAACCTGCGCGATAAAGAGCGCGTGCAGCCACCATCCCGGCTTGTTCGTATTTTTGAGCTTCCCCCGCATATCGAGCCGTCTCGATATATGCATCCATCGATTCTTTAAAAACACCCATGGCGTTCAAGACACCTGCTGCTCGAAATCTCGCCATGAGCCTGTCTTCGGATCGTTTGCCGCTTTTTGCGATCCCTCGGTAAAGATTCAGAGCTTTGTCATGATCGCCTCTCAACTCCGCAGCTTGAGCCTTCTCAAATTTGGCCGGCAGAGGAGTTGCAGCGCACCCCTGGAGGAAAAGTTGGGTGGAGGTAAAAAAAATGAGCAGCCGAAAACCGGACAAGCCCATCTGAACGAAGCCGAAGAGCCGATTCATGGCCTCTGCGCCCTATCACGGCCGGCGAACAGAACCTGCCTTATACCTTCGTAAAGAGCGATTCCCACACATGAGGCCATGTTCATGCTCCTGATGCCGGGCCTCATGGGCAACCTGATGAGATGTTCGGAGTAATGATCCAGAATCTCCGGCGAAAAACCCTTTGTCTCGCACCCGAAAATGAAAAGATCACCTTCATTAAACTCAACTTCGTAGATGGATTTTTGGGCTTTTTTGCTGAAAAAATGAGGTTTGGAGGTGGGGTTTTGCTCTAACAAAGCCTCCACCGATGGGAGCCTGATTTTTTCCACCAGATCCCAGTAATCCAGCCCCGCTCTTTTGCGGGCGGGGTGATCCTCTCGGAATTTTACCTCTCCCACAATATACAACGGACACCCGGTCGCCGCGCATGTGCGGGAGACCGCCCCTACATTGGGAGGAATCTCCGGTTCCACGAGAGCAACTCCGAATAACCCGCTCTTGTGTATGTCGAGGCTCTCCCGCGCTTCTTCTTGGATGGATGAATTATGTGAAATCCTTGACAAAGCCTTTGATCTCCTGCAAGTTGAAAAGCTGATGGACGATAGTCTATATAGGAGTAATGGAAATGTTCAAGGGTCTTACTCAGCTTGTGACAGCGGCTATTTTGATCTTATTTATCTTGGCGGCACGTCCGGCTTTCGGCGGAAACTATCGCTATGATTTTGCCGTCCATAATTATTTCAAGAGCCCTTATACCGGCGGCCAACTTCCAGATACTATCACACCCGCCATCGAAGCCAACATAAACGGGGCGTGGCGGAGCCTCATGTCCGAGATGGGGGCGATCCTTGCGCCTCAATTTCTAGCCCCGGCGGAGACCGTGGGTTGGAATGGTTTTGTATTGGATTTCAAGTATGGGTTTACATCCTTGAGCCATTCAGAAGATTTTTGGAAATACGGGGTAAACGGGAGCCCAAACCCCGTGGCTTCTACGGTCAGCCTTGAGGCCCGAAAAGGCATCTGGATGCCTTTACCCTCCTTTGAATTGGGCGGGGGGTTCACACACCTGGTGGACAGTCACATGTTCACGGTAAATCTCTTTGCCAAGTTTGCTTTGCATGAGGGCTATCATCATTGGATCACGCCGGCCCTTGCAGTCCGAGGTTATTTTCAGCGGTTGCTGGGGGCCAATCAAATAAACATGACTATACTCAGCGCCGATGTATCGGCGTCAAAATCCTTTGGTATAGCGGGCTCTTTCAATATGACGCCCTATCTGGGTTACAATGTCTTCTGGGTCATCGCAAGATCCGATGTCATGGATTACACCCCGGGAAGTGATGCTCTACAGGAATCCAGCGCAGCAGATGGCTCATACAGTGTACCTCTCGGTCCCGGCGCATATTGTAACTCTAGTGCCAGTGATGATTGCGGCAGTTACTATGTCTTCATGGATCAAAAAGCCATCCTGCGGCATCGGCTGTTCTTTGGACTGCGGTTTCACTTCACACTCAACACGAAGCTGCGATTCATGCTCTCAACTGAGTATGCCACCACCATAAGAGGCGTCTCTGATGACAGTTATCAATCCGGCGGCACCACCTTTTCCTTAAAAGACGACGCCAACATGCAGCATACTTGGAGTTTTTCCCTAGGCATTGATTACTAATCGACACCTTCTGTTTAAAAGTGTTTATTAAATTAGAGCCCTTTGTAGGCTAACATGCGTCGATCCATCCCTGCCTGCTGCGTTAACTGCGGCGCTCCAAAAGGCTTGTCTTATTCTCCGACCTGTGTTCCTTGTAATTATTATTCTTTACTCTCCATTTTATTCAGTCTTGCTTCCAGCTCTTCGATCCGATCATCAAGCTTCTCGACTTGCTTTTGAAGAGGAGCAAGTGGT
>JAABSF010000434.1 GCA_011390535.1 Deltaproteobacteria bacterium
TCGCCTATACCTACATTCAATCCGTAACAGCCGAATCCGCTGTGACCCATTCCGTTTCGATCAGCGTCATTGCCTTCTCCTGTTTTGTTGTTGTATCTGGGCCATGCGTTCCAGGAGATATCACGTGGTTGAAACAATGAGCCGTCAAAGTTGTAGACAAAGACCTGCGCTCCCCCTTCACTTGTGGAGACGGTCTGGGTTGTTGTGGCTACTATCTCAAGGCTGCCGTCTCCATTTAGATCACCGGCGGCGAGCCCTCGTACCTCGGGCGAATTGCCGCCTGTGGTAGTGTCCACCGGCCACCCGTCTTTAAGTACCGGGCCATCTTCTTTCCATTCGAAGACATAAACTTCGTGACCATTTCCGTAAACTATTTCCGTTATCCCATCGCCTTCCAGGTCTGCCACTACATGCGGAGCGTAAATTCTTCCCTCTCCGTCATCTATCCGAGCCAGCTGTGCTCCGTCTGAATCAAACACATAAACCGAATAATAAGCAGCGATCAGCTCGTTCCGACCGTCCCCTGTCAGATCGGTTATTATTGGTGCGGCGAACCAGCTCGTCTGCCCGGGAAGATTTATCCAAAATTCCGGTTCTTGCACCGGTCCTTCTCCGCCCTCAGCCAAACAGACGGGGGTATGAACACCGGCGGTAGTGGAGCCCCCGGTGGGAGTGCCACGGGGTGTGTCGGGCCCGCTTTTGCTGCCGCTGCAAGCCTGAAAAAACGCCAGTCCGGCAATTAATGTCGTTGAAAAAAAGTAATTTTGTAAAAAAGAACTCTTTAGCATTGTAACCCCGCTTTCCCACAAGCTTGTACGGTTCTTAGTCATCAGCTGGAATATAGTTGAAAACAACAAAGTCAACAATATCTCTTGTGTTACGAGCTGAAATGGGTTAATTCTCTCGCCATGAAACACATAAAAAACACTGTCATTACTGTTGGTTTGTTGATTGTTGTTCACGCAGGCGTTTTGTCCTCAGGATGCAGATACACGGTGAGGCGGGACACCACACACGGCAACGAATTACTCTTCAACCCGGCCGGCATATTGCACGCCGGGTTTTTGAAAGATCCGGTGAAGTGTTCCAGGAAGATGGGTGAGGGCAAAATTAAGCTGAGCTTTAAAAACGGAAAAAAACGCGTGGTCGGCCATTGTCAGGGTGGCTTACGAGTCGGGCGTTGGAAAGCGTGGTACAATAACGGCGCACCGGCATGGAAGGTCAGATTTGAACACGGGAGATTTGTCGGGAAGCTGAAAATCTGGCATCCAAATGGGCGCAGACTGGCGCACCTTACTTTCCGGGACGGTGCGCTGAACGGCAAGTATAAGGCATGGTGGCGAAACGGCAAACTCCGGACAAGGGGGAAATTTGTAGCCAACAAACGGAACGGCTGTTGGGAAAGCTGGCACGACAACGGAAAGAAGGCCTCCAAGGGAACATATGCTGATGATCAGAAGGTCTTGAGCTGGGTTTATTGGACGAAGACCGGCAGGAAGCGGAAAGAAAAATTGGGTGGCGAAGCGAAGCACGGCCGCTGTTTGCTTGTATTTTAACTAAATTAAATGAAAACATTGGGGTGGGATTTCTGTGCTGTTGTCAGGCCTCTTGACTACGGAGTTGCGGTGAGTAATGTCCAGTCCTCATGACGAAATCGTGACAGTTGTTTAGTATTCGATTTGGTCGTGTTTGCCGACGGGATAAATCTTTTGGAGGCTAAGCTTTTTATGGCGACAAGCCACCGCATGATCCATCGGCAGCGAAGGAGAAAATACTAACCTGTGAAAAGAGAAGATGAGGTAGTTATGGATTATAAAGTAGCGGATATGAGTTTGGCTGATGCAGGGCGCCTGAAGATTGATTGGGCTGAATCCCGGATGCCGGTGTTGATGCACCTGCGAGAGAAATATAGCAAGACCAAGCCGCTAAAGGGCTACCGTATCGGCGGTTGTCTTCATGTGACTAAAGAGACAGCGGTTTTGGTCAAAACATTGGCCGCTGCGGGAGCTGAGGTATGTTGGAGTGGATGCAATCCGCTCTCAACTCAGGATGATGTAGCGGCAGCTTTGGTAGATGAAGGGATTTCCGTTTTTGCATGGTACGGGCAGAATACCGATGAATTTTATTGGTGTATTGATAAAGTGCTGGAGACAAAACCGAATCTTACCTTAGACGATGGGGCGGATCTCATCTTCTCACTCCACTCCAGGCATGAAGAGCTGGTAAAGCATGTAATCGGCGGTACGGAGGAGACGACGACGGGGGTGCATCGTCTCCGGGCAATGGCTGACGATGGTGCTTTGAAATATCCGATCATAGCCGTCAATGATGCTGAGACGAAATGGGATTTCGACAATGTATACGGCACGGGTCAATCTTCTTTGGATGGGATACTGCGTGCTACATCAGTGCTCCTGGCCGGGAAGAACTTCGTCGTGGCCGGTTTCGGCCACTGTGGCCGTGGGTGTGCCATGCGCGCTAAGGGGATGGGCGCCAATGTTATAGTGACTGAAGTCAAGCCCACCGCTGCACTCAAGGCTACTCTGGAAGGGTTTCGTGTCATGCCTATGGATGAGGCGGCTAAGATCGGGGATATTTTCATCACCGCTACAGGGATGAAGGATGTAATCGTCAAGCATCACTTTGAATCCATGAAAGAAGGCGCTGTGGTATGCAACACGGGGCATTATGATTGTGAGCTGAACCTGGCGGAGCTGGAGGCAATAGCCCAATCGGAGAGGACCGTGCGAGAGAACAACCAGGAATATACTATGAAAGACGGGCGGAAGATTTATGTGCTGGCGAAAGGGCGGTTGGTTAATCTGGCAGCCGCTGAGGGCCACCCCTCCGAGGTCATGGACATGTCTTTTGCCAACCAGTTGGAGGCTCAGCTGTTACTGGCTGAAAAGGCGAAGACATGGGAAAAAAAGGTATATGAACTGCCTGAGGAAAACGATCAAGAGATTGCCAAGGTGAAGCTTCAGACCATGGGGCTTGAAATAGACACCCTCACCGAAGAACAGAAGCATTACTCCACCGACTATGCAGCCGGAACTTGACCTGTTTATTGTCACCTTTGGAGAGGGATGGAAAACCTATGCCTTCAGGTGGAGCCTTTAGGAGACCCGCAGGGCTGATAAGTGGAAGCTCCCCCGCATCAATGCGGGGGTTTCTGTTGTATGCGTCAACGACCGCCGCCTGAAGGCGACGGCCTGTTCGTCTCCGCGATTTATCCGAAAGTGAGGATCGAGCAGTATCTCATCCTATTTTTTCTTCTTGCCTGATGATTTCTTGGCGGCTTTTTTAGGGGAAACCTTTTTCACGGCCTTTTTTACAGCCTTTTTTACAGTTTTCTTGATGGGCTTTTTTGACACTTTCTTGGCGGCTTTTTTAGGGGAAGCCTTTTTCACGGCCTTTTTTACAGCCTTTTTTACAGTTTTCTTGATGGGCTTTTTTGACGCTTTCTTGGCAGCTTTTTTAGGGGTCT
>JAABSF010000435.1 GCA_011390535.1 Deltaproteobacteria bacterium
ATCTGCTCATTGTTACCTTTTGGTACTATTGCTTTTCGGATAAATCTGGCTTCAGGTTTTGCCATGGCGGTTGCGGTGTGTTTGGGTCTCAGGTTTACGTGGGAGATTTTGGATCGGCTGGTTCATGTTTGGTTCAGCGAGGGTTTTTTTACGTCGGCCCAGGAAAATATAATCAAAAATCCGCTCTCGTTGGCTGCGGCGCTGATATTCGGTGTTACTGGGTCTGCATTGTTACAGGGGGTCAGGGCGGAGGTGTATGCCATGAACCTGGCCCTGTGTCTCGGTGGGGCACTGCCGTTGATTTGTTGGTGGAAGAATCGGCATTCGGGCCACCTCTGGGCAAGCGGTCTGAGCTTCGGACTTGCTCTTTCGAACCATCATCTTTTGGCTCTGGCCGTAGCTGTGCCGGCAATGGGTTTTGTAGCGATTGCGCCCGGCAAAAAAAAACAAGAACCCCGTGTCAGATACTTAGGTATGTGGATAAGCGGGATAGTTTTGGGTCTCGCCGTCTTGTCTTATCTCCCGCTGCGCGCTCAGGCCGGGCCATTAGTCAATTGGGGTCATCCAGATAGTTTGGGGCGGGCTTTTTGGACTTTTTCCGCTAAGATTTTTTCCGATACTGCCACTAAGAGCGTTGCTCTAGGTTTTACACAGCGGTTTTTTGTGTTTATGGGGCAGGTGACGGTTGAGCTTGGTTGGACTATGGTTTTATCGGCGGTGTTGGGGGTGTATCTTTTCATGCGAAAGAGAAAAACATTAGTTTTAGGGGCGTTGATATTGACCTGGTTGGGAGCTGTAGCGCTGGCTTGTTTGGTAGGGGGGTTCAGCCCGGCAAACCCTGACTCTCGTGGTTATATGCTGACCTTTCTGTTTTTGGTTGCATCTATTGCAAGTATTCCCGTTGCACTTGGAGCGGCGGCTCTTTTCAAGAGATTCGGACTTTTGATTCATGACTTGTCTTCCAGAAACTCTACCGCAGATTCAAAGTCAGCGGGACACTCTCCGGTTCGGGCTTTCCCAAAGAAGAGAGCAAAGATGGTTTTATTGATATTCCTTTGTTTGCCTTTAGCTATGGTTCCTTTGGTACTTAACAAAGGACTGGATGATATAGAAGATCATGTCTCCTGGAGCCGCTATGAGTTGAACGAATATACATTCGCTTCATTTCCTCCTTCTGCTGTGTTTTTGGCTGGTTATCATGAGACGATATTCGGGGTCTGGTATGGCATGACGGTCTGTGGAAAGCGTCCGGATGTAGTAGCGATCTATCGTCACAATGCAAACATTCCAGGGCGGTTGCGGCAACTCAAAAACAAGTGGAGAGATGTTTCCTTCATGATCAATCATCTCAATAACAAAAAAGCAGCTGATGAAGCGCTTATCAAGACAGCGAAATTCCGGCCGGTCCTGGTAGAACCCGACAACAGCCCTTCGGAGCCCCTCGGACGTTCTTTGTTGAGCCGACTGCAACCCATGGGCCTTTGGTTTTATTTAGATCCCGCCGGTGCGGAGCTTGAGGTGGAACAGAAAAATCTGAGGGCATGGAGAGAAGTTATTGAAATAAGCGAAGACTTTTTTCATGAAAAGGGGGTTCGTAGATATCTATTGTGGCGAAGTTTTGGGGCTTTGTGGCTGCTCGAAGCACAGCAGCGCTGTGATCTCGCCGAACCTGCGGCAAAAATAGCACGCGCTATTGCGCCCAATGATCCGATGTTGACGCCGTTATTACGAAGCTGCAAGTTTTTGTGATTTTCCTTCGAACCTTTGTGGCACTGTTTGTCTTAAGGATAGAGCACTTGACTGCCTGTGCCTCACCCGCACAAAAAGATTTCTTTAAAAATATTGATCTTTGTTCCTGTTGCTTTCTCTTTTGAAGAGCTTATATTCAGCCAAAAACTTCATTTTCGAGAGGTGATTTATGAAAGAAAATGAGTTTACAAAAAGGAATGGAGCAAAGCTGTTGGAAAAGGAAAACGAAAACGAAATTGAGAATATTGAGAGCTTGGCTGATGTAGTAGACATCGAAAGAAGCGGTGATGATGAAACATCGGATCTCCCCAGGTTCAAGTTTAATGACAGGCGTTTTTGGGTGGACGAAGAAGATGAAGATGAAAAAATGGATGATGGGGAGATTTCCGACAAGCCCACCTATGTTCAAGAGTTGGAAAAACGTGCACAAGATGCGGAAAAGAGGCTAGCCGAATATGTGAAGGCGTATAAAGAAGAGGTGCAGGTGGAGTGGGAACGAACAAAAGAAAGAATCAACCGCGAAGCGGAGCGAAACCTGCAAATTGTGCGAAGGAAGATTGTGGCGAATCTTCTTGATGTCCTGGATATGTTGGACATGAGCTTGGATTCGGCAAAACAAAAAGGTGACCTGGATGCTTTGCTTGATGGTCTCCAGATGGTAAGCAATGAGTTTGAAAAAAAGCTCATATCGGAGGGGTTGGAGCCGGTGGATACCGAAGGAGTAGCGTTTGATCCTCGTGTACATGAAGCTTTGACCACCGAGGAGACGACCGATCCTTCAGTGGATGGACAGATCGTAAAAGTATTCAAAAAAGGTTATTTGTTGGGTGGTGAGCTGGTGAGGCCTGCAATGGTTAGCGTTGCTCGGTTTAAAGGGTAGATCCATTAGGGGAAAACAACCCTGAATCGTGGTCCGGCGGGATTAAAACAAAGCAGCTAACATAAAAAAACGGCGGGGGATCATATGGGGGACAATGAATACGATATCGGACGCGAGGGCAGAAGGCGAGGTGTTATAGCCTTTGGCTTCCCCTTATGGTTTGTGAGAGCGGAGTCTCTTGTGCCATACATGAAGATCCAGCGCTGATTCACGGTCTTCGAGTGTCATATGACGGGTCATTTGCCCGGTATGACGAAAGCCCGCCTGTCCGAAAACTTCGTTCATGAGAGCGTCTTCTACGCTCACAAAGGTGAAGCAGTTGCTCATGTCCATCTCCAGGAGATATTCGAATAGCTCCAGGATGCCGTATACACATGCGCCGACTTCTCGGTCATTTGTTGGTGGGTTTAGAATATCTATTTTTGCATGACCGAAAGAGTCGTTTGTTTCGGCGACTATCCAGAGCTCTTTCCGTCCGACTTTAGCACAAATGGCTATTTCGGGGTGTCGGATCCCCTTACCGAAAGGAGCGTAAATCGGCGTGGTGTCTTCTCTCATTACAAGGTGTTGCAGATCATCAATATCGTCTAGAACGTAGAGCTTCAATCCGGTAGGTTTTTTGGGCTCTTTGGGCTCCGGGATCTCATGAATAACCGCTACTTTAGATAACCCGCCGGTCAATGCGTCTCCGTTTTCATCATATACACGGCTCATGACATAGGCATCGGCAGTCCTGAAGTAGGCTGGAACCACCGCTTCGCGCGAAAAGCCCACGGTTCTCCAGCTATTCGAATCTTGTTTTTCCACAAGAGTGAATATCTTTTTTAGCCCTTTTTGTTTTGCGAGTTTGT
>JAABSF010000436.1 GCA_011390535.1 Deltaproteobacteria bacterium
CGGCTTCGCGGCCTGGCATTCCGGCGCACAAGCGCTCGATTCCTGGCAATTCAATTCGGTGTCCTTCGGCATGGTGCGGGTGCCCCTGTGGATCCCCCAGGGCGTCATCCCCTACCTTCGCCAAAACCATCGCCTTGTTCATCATCCGGCCTCACCTTCACGACCCGTAACCTCCTCGGGGGTTCTGTGTCATAATGTTCAAAATCCTCGGCATCCTCACCTGCCGCGACTTGCCTTGAACGGCCGCGGGAGGACTTCTCATCACTCCCCTTTGAACCGACCTTACCATTGCTCTCTCCACCACCACCGGGTCTCTTGGATGACCCTTCCAATTTCAGCGATACCTTGGTTCCCTCCCCATGTTCAGCTTTCTCAACTTCCGAAGCACCGCCTTGTGCAGCGGTAGACGAGCCCGGACGTCTTTGAAGCTCGGTCCGGTTCGAGTCAACACGATCCTGAAGAATAAACACCTGATTTGATACGTCCTCCACGCTCGCAGATGTCCTCCTGACCTCCCGCTGCAATTTTTCAAATTCAGCGCGTGTACTCTTCAATTCCTTTCTCACCGCGGACATACCGCATCCCCAAGAAAGAAAGACAAACACAGCTACAACTGCTCCATTAAAAAGTTTCATTGTTTTCCACATAATTTCCGCCCAATTTCTTCACCTGAACAAACTTCAAGCGCAGAAATTTGAAAACTACTCTTCACTCAAATCAAAAACTATGAGCTTCAACTTCTAACCTATTATATATAAAGGTATGATATGGGGCAAAAAAGCTGCAATCAGAGGACGTAGTTCTTTGAAGCGGGATGATCAAAAAGGGCGATATTAAGCTAATTTTCGGCCGTCCTGGAGATTCACCCAAAAAACGATTAAATGTGGAACAGAGCATATGGAGGATCGGTCGGGCTGATGTCTCCGCAGAGCTCGAATCAGGTTGAATCCTCTTCAAAATCTTCAAGCTCCTGAGGCGCTTCCGGCAAGGCCGGACGGACCTTCAAGACCCTCTCCTTTCGAATTGTCACTGTGCCGGGTTTCGCACCCCTGGGCTTGGATACATTAATGGCCAAGGTAACTGAAACAGGTACTACTCCACCCTTTCTCGCCTTGCTGTGATAGGCCGCCACTGCCGCAGCCCTTTTCAACGTATCACGGTCGGGCTCGCGATCAGGCTCCGACCTGAGCAAAGTATGACTACCGGGCATACCTCGCACATGAAACCACCAATCCTTTGGAGAAGCGGTCTTCAAGCTCAAAATATCATTGTCTCGATCATTCTTACCAACCAACACCTTCCACCCTCCGGGCAGGGTATACTCCCAAAAGTTTGGGGGCGGCGGGGGGCCTTTTCTCTTTGCACACATTTTACAACCTATTTACTTAGGCCACTTAGGGCTGACTCAAACCATCGACATCAGCCGTCGGGATCAGTTTGTTCTCCAAACCAAAGTACGGCATACCCCTGGTAAAGAGCCGCGCCCACAGCTCGCCATGTGCGGCCGGCCCATATTCCCTCGTTGAGCATCACAGCATTATGTCCGGAGCTGTTCTTCCACATGCTCAAGGCTCCTGCCGGTGAAGAAGCACCTGCGGCAGCGTTCTCGTATCCAGATCCGGAGTATACCGTCAGTTCGCTGGGTTTGTTCCACATACAAGCCGCCTGAGCGTGATCCGATGTATAACAGCATGGTGTCCATGACCCCTGGTCCGACCAACTGTGCAGATTGCATTCTGCAGGACCATGGGGCTGGTGATCATACAAATCCCAGACATGGGTTTCCGATACAGTCATAAGAGAAGGAGAGCAAGGAATTGGATCCAGATTGTTTTCCATTCGGTATTCATTCAAAAGATCCACAATCTCTTTACCCGGTCCGCTTTCGCACGGCGAAACGCAACCTGACACATCGAACCCATCACAAGTGGAATTGCACGCCAATGTTCCGCTGCCGAAACCTTGACTCACGCAATCCTCACCTTGCAAATCCGTACCGTCACAAACCTCATCGCCTTCGGCGACATCATCTCCGCAAACAATTGCGGTACAACCGGAGGTATTGAAACCATCACAGGTCTCATCGCATAAAAGCGTCCCGCCTTCATAGCCCAGGCTCTCGCAGTCTTCTCCACGCAGATCTACTCCGTCACACACCTCGTCACCTTCCGCCGTGTCGTCCCCGCACATCGGACCGGTCCCTTGGCAAAGGGAAGCATCGAAACCGTCACACGTCTCATCGCATAAAAGCGTCCCTCCTTCATAGCCCAGACTCTCGCAGTCTTCTCCACGCAGATCCGTGCCGTCGCACACCTCTTCACCCTCCGCCGTGTCGTCCCCGCAGGTTGCACTGACCTGGATCTCGCCACCACATCCTCCTAAGGAGCTCAACAAAACCGGAGCTGTGAAAACCACAACCGCAACCAAAATGCACATACCTAAAAAGCATTCTCTTTTCCGAGCCGAAAACAATCCAGACTTGCATTTCCTTATATTCTCTTCTTTCGGTTTCATTCTCTTCTCCAATCCTACTTGTCATGAAATCTGATGTTATAGAAAACCCTCACTCAAAGATCTCTATATTACCTCCGGTGTGCAAGAAACAAACATTTTCGTCTTTCTTGAAACGTCCCTTCGCACCATAATCTATGAGCCCGGCGGCAGCCTTTCCGGTATAAACGCGATCCAAGAATATCCCGCATCTCCTTGCAAATAACGTCATGGCCTCTTGGCAGCCGGTGGTTCTTGCCGCGTAGCGCTCACCCATGTAAGAGTCATCTACTATAATGTCTTCATCTTTTACGGAAAACCCTCTACCTAAAACACCGGATGTTTTATCAGCCAACTCAGAGACCTCTTTACTCAATACCTCGCTCTTCTTTGCCACGCTCATTCCCACAACCTTACCAGGCCACCGGGTCATCGCCTTTCCAACAACCAGGCCCGCCTGAGTGCCGGCAGATGAGGATCCATGAATCAAAGTGCTGAAATGGGCACCCAAGCGCTCCTCATCTTCCATCAGCTCCAACATAAACCTCACATATCCAAGCGCTCCCACCGGCGTGGATCCTCCCACCGGCATTCGAAACACCTTTCTCCCTTCAGCCTCCAAAGATTCTTGTACCTCTTTGGACGCGTCCACCCAGTGGTCCCAATCCATTGAGTCGACATAATGAATCTCAGCCCCCAGCACATGATCCACCAGGAGGTTCCCTGTGGGCGCGGCCGGCTCTCCGCCACCCAGCACAAGATGAACATCCATTCCCCAGGCGCTCCCGAAAGCCGCGGTCATACGGCAGAAGTTTGATTGATTCGCTCCAACCGCCAGCAGCGTATCAGCCCCTTGCGCTTTTGCGTAAGGGAGCAAAAAATCAAGCTTGCGAGATTTGTTTCCGCCGAACCCGAAACCCGTCAAGTCATCTCTCTTACAGTAAACGTTGCAGCCCAACATATCCGAAAGCGAAGACAACTTATGTAT
>JAABSF010000437.1 GCA_011390535.1 Deltaproteobacteria bacterium
CCGGCGGGTTTGTGTTGGTTATGTTGGGGAGGGTTTGGGGCGACGGTGGGTTGTTGGGTTTAGTGTTTGCCGGGGTTGCTTATCTTGCGGTGATCGCACTACTGGTTTGGGGTTATACCATAACTTCGGTTTTGCGGGCCCACGATGAGGGTGAGCGGTCAATAAGCAACCTGGCCAAGATCCCAAAAACCACCTTTGCCACAATCGAGCGACCCATAACATATGTTGTGGAGGTTGTTTTACTTATTGTCTTCATTGTATTGCTCAATTGGGCCAAGATGCAGCCGGGACAATTCAAGAGGCACGACTGGACTTCTTTGAAGCCCGGTGAGAGAGTGTTTGCTCTCTCGTCGAAGACCAAACAAGTGTTGTCCAGATTGGATAAGGATGTGAACGTTATCGTTTTCATGACACCACCCGCATCCGCCGATCAGAGCTCGATCTATGAAGATGTAAAGGAGTTACTCACAAGGTTTTCCGCTCGCAGCAGACATATTAAAGTGGAATACATAGATTTGCACCGGCAGCTTACTCGCGCGCAGGTGTTGGTGCAAAAATACCGGCTGAACATGTCTGAAGCAGTGGATCTGGAATCCGGGGTGGGCGGGTTGGTTGTGTTTGTCTCCGGAGACAAACAAAAATATGTAAACTCCAACGATATGGCTGATTTTGATTTTCAGCAGGGGCCACAAGGCGAATACACACAGAGTGTTCGGAGCTTCAAAGCGGAGGAAGCTTTTCTAAATGCACTTGTTAATGTAACTCAGACTTCCCAGCTTCGGGTCTGTTTTACTCAAGGGCATGGAGAGCCCGACATCAATGATTCTAAAGAGTTTGGTTTTGTATACGCGAAAGAGCTCTTGAAACGAGAGGGGTTTTTAGTAGAAGCCTTGGAAAAATTGGGAGAACGTGTCCCTCGACGATGTGACATAGTGATAATCGCGGGCGCGAGGACCAAGTTTACAGAGCGTGAAGCAGCCTCTTTGAAGAGTTATTTAAGCGATGGTGGGAAGCTCTTCTATGGAGCGGCACGGGTGGAAGCCGTTGGGAATTCTGTGAGGTTTGTTCGTACAGGGCTGGAAGAATTGCTTCAGAGCGTTGGAATCCGTGTTGAGGCTGCCTTTGCTCTGGATTTGTCTATGCGGGCTATGCGCACACCTTTGATTTGGATGCCCGAGAAGACCTGGGGGGATCATCCCATCACCAAAGTGATGGATGGAAAGAGGCTCGTCTTGGAGATGCCCCGGGTGATTGGAAAGGTGGCCAAGGAGGGGTGGAAATTAACCTCATTGCTCGAGACAACCTCCGGCAAAGAGGCTTGGGGAGAGCGGCGCTTGGATTTTGCATTGGATCCCAGTGCAAACCCCGAATATGATCCGAATGAGGATATTTCATCCCCTGTTTCGGTTGGAGTGGCCGCAGAAGAAGATAAGCCCGGTGGTGGACGCGTGGTTGTGTTTGGGACGTTTTTGAATTTTACAAACAGATATTTGGATCCCAATTTGCCCATGCAGGATTTTTCAGCCGATTTTCTGCTCAACGTTTTGAATTGGTTGGGCCACAAAGAGGGTATGATTTCTTTGCGTCCGCGGACTCCAGAGCGGATCAAGCTGGAGCTTCGAGAGGAGCAGGTGAAAAGAATTTTCCGTGTCACTGTTTTTGGGATGCCTTTTATGGCCATGTTGCTGGGGTTGTTGGTGTGGTGGGTTAGAAAAAGCTGAAGCCGGCGGGGGTCATGAAAACGATCTCACTGCAGGAGTGATAAAATGAAGTACATAACCACCATTATTCTGGTTATTTTGACGGTTGTAATGGGGATTTACGCGGCGGTTCATGAAAAACCGAAAGAAAAACCGGCGGGTGATGAAAAACGGGTTTTTGATGGATTCCAGCCTAACAACGTTTCTGCGGTGGTCTGGAAGAGGGGTAAATCCAAGGTTAGGGTTGAAAAGAAAGAAGAAGGCCGATGGATGATCGTTGAGCCCATGACGTTTCCCGCCGACGGGGATACGGTGGAGGCTTTGCTAACGGACTTCGAGACCCTGGTCTATTCCAGAAAGATCCAAAAAAACGTTAAAAGGGCGGAGTTTGACCTCTCTCCCCCGAAGGCCACCGTTATCGTAGAGGGAGGTCTACCTGGAGGGAAAGAAGCTGTACTTCACTTGGGCGGAAGAGATCTCACCGAGAGACACATTTACGTAGCCAGGGGAAACAAGAAGGAGGCGCTGTTGGTGGGTGAGCACGTCGGGAACACCTTGGATAGAAATTTGGATGATCTCAGGAGCAAGAAGGTGTTGATGTTTAAGTATGAAGGGGTCAGTGGTCTGGAGATTCAGAGAGATGAAAAAGAAAAGGTGAAGATAAAAAAATCCGGAGAAAACTATCTTCTTATGGATGAAGACGGCTCTGTTCGGGTCAGGGGGCAACGAGAGACTATCGAGAGCATTATGAGGAAGCTGGAGACTCTCCGGATGAGCCGATTTGCGGCATCCGGTAAAAATGTTTTGGCTAAACATGGGCTGCAACAAGCCGCCAGGCGAGTAATTGTATTTGCAGGCGAAAAGGAAAAGCACGAGCTTTTTATAGATGGGAAGTGCGAGGTTGAGGGGAAAACCTATGAAGGAGAGTTGTTGGCTGGGCGGAACTATCCTTCGCCGGCGGTTTTTTGTCTAAAGGTCAGTGAGTTGAAACATGTACTGAGACGGTCGGAAGAGCTGAGGGACATAAAGCTGGTGGACCTCGCGGCAGATGGGCTGGAGAAGATCACAATTGCGAGTGAAGGCGAATCACTTGTCCTGAGCAAGGAAGGCGAAGACTGGTTTATCGGTGACTCTGATGAAAAAGGAAAACAAGAGAAAGAAAGCCGTGAAAAGTCTGACAGCGTGCTCATTGCTCGCTTTTTAGATGAGATCCGGGCGTTTTCCATTTTGGGGTTTGCTTTTCCGACCTCCGAGAGTCTGGGCGATTACGGTTTGGAATCGCCGAAGGCGAGCATATCTTTCAAACATGTCGACGGGGGCGAGGTGATTCTTCTCATGGGGTCCACCACCGAAAAGCACCTCTACGTGCAGAGAAAAGGTGAGCGCGGCGTGTTGATGGTTCATAAAGAGCTTGCATCACGTTTTAAGCCGGACAGGCTCGCGTTCAGGGATAGAAAAGTGCTGGACTTTGACAGCATGGATGTCAAAAAAATTGAAGCTGTCAGAGGGGGCGTTGTTGAAGTGTTGGAAAAAAACGGCGGAACGTGGAAGTTAGTCAAACCCGAGGAACTTGAGGCGGATGGTGAGACTGTTGACACTCTCTTGCGGGTAGCCGGAGGACTGAAGGCGGAGCGATATGTTTCTAATACTGCCCGCCCGGAACATGGGTTTTCAGCTAAGGGTTCACACAAACTGAGGTTTGAGTTGGAGTCTGTCCCTCAGTTTGATGCTGATGGAAAGAAAGAGGAGGGGACAGGGAAAAAGGTAAC
>JAABSF010000438.1 GCA_011390535.1 Deltaproteobacteria bacterium
CATACCCAGCCGGAAGTTCTGTTGAGCTTGAGCCGGGTTGGCTTCAGGGATAGCCTCTTCCCGGATTTTAACGTAAGAGATCAACCAAGTCTCGGTTCCGTTTTGGTCGTTTTTAAGGTTGTCGAAGACTATGAGATTTTCACCCGTTTTGATCTTGTCGGGCGGGATCAGGAGTTTGAGGTTATAGCTACATGACTCAGCCACCGGGATGTAATCGATTCTCTCTCCGTTGATAAAGATGGCCGCTTCTCCTTCACTGATGCCGCAAGCCGCATATTCGAGTGTTATTCGTTGGCGTTGGGGGGTCTTGAAATATTTGAAAATGATTTTGTCCCGGTAATTTACATCTCCGTAATATTGGTGCTCATCTTGATATCCCAGAGCCCAGGCGTCATAACCGCCGGATTGTTCGTAGTTTGTGTAGTCGATGGGATGTGCGGACCACTCTTCTGCTTGCTGGACAGCTTGGGTTGGAGGGAACGCCCGTCCGACCATCACTGCAAAAACAAGGCTTCCGAAAGTTATTCCGGCGAAAGCTGATGTTTTGCATAGAATTTTGCTGAGTTTATCTCTCAGCTTGAACCAAAGCAAAGCGCCTATGAGGCACAATATGAACAGCGCCACCCCAATCTCCAAGAAACGCCGAGTCAATATCGGCAGCGCGATGAGCAGGATTATGAACAACGCAAAGACTGCCGTTCTGGGCGGGTTGAAGACCTCTTTTGGGGTTGGAAGATCGCCGAAATCAAACTCCTGTGTGTGGTCCAGCTTGTCCGCTTGTTTTTGGGACAGATGCATCTTTTCAGTGGGATCGCCCGCCTTGTTCATTTCGAGGTTGGAGAACATTATGTTTACCGCCCCCACTGTTACATAGTCTCCGTCTCGCAGAATTTCAGGCCCCTCGATGACCTCTCCGTTTAGTCGAGTGCCGTTGGAAGAACCTAAATCTTCTACGACAAAGACCCCTCTTCTCCCGGTTATGGCAGCGTGCTCTCTTGAAATGCCGGGGTCGATTATGGTGACCTCGCACTCTTCGGTTCGGCCTAAAACAGCCTTCTCCTCGTAATGATACTCTTTGCCTTCCATTCGTCCGTCTACTATGGACAGGATGAACCCTTTAGGGGAATCTTTCTTCTTTGATGAACGGCTGGAATGGCGCTTGGCGCCGCGTGGCCTGGGCAACTTATTATCTCCTCAAATGCTGTCGAAGGCGCTGAACAAAATACACAAACATATCATCCCATCAATCGGTAGATAATCGGACCGAAAAGAATCATAAAAACTGTGGGAAAAATGCACAAAACAAGAGGAAAGAGCATTTTAACGGGTGCTTCGTTGGCGAGCTTCTCTGCTCGCTGGGTCCTTTCTATCCTCATTTGGGTTGACTGAATACGAAGCACTTTTCCGAGGCTAGTCCCCATCCTGTCGGCTTGGACAAGGTTGGAAACGAAAGAAGTGAGCTGTGGCAATCGAACTCGGTCGCTTAAGTTTCTCAAGGATTGTTCTCTTGTTTTGCCTAACCTGATCTCCCCGAGCATGATGCTCAGCTCTTCACGCAGAGGGCCGGGTTGGCCTTTTTCCACGACTTTGGCGATGGCTGCTTGAAAGTCCAGGCCCGCTTCAACAGAGAGAGTCAATAAATCAATGGAGTAAGGGAGCGCGCGGGCGATTTTGTGATGTCGTTTTTTTATTTGGTCCCTGAGCCAGATAAACGGCAGCAAGAAACCTAATACAAAAAACAAGCTCGACCAGATGAGCGGTTTTTCCAGGAGGTTCAAGCTCATCAGCCCCAGCAAGCCGAACATCAGGGCACACAACTCTTGATAAGCAATGAAGTCTTCAGCCCTCATGCCGGGGTTTCCCATGGTCACGAAACGCTGAGTCATTCTCGTTCGGAAAGACTTGGAGACTAGGGGCCGGTTCAGGTCGCCCAGACGACCCACTATCAGGCCCCCGGCGATTTTTCCGGCGCTCATCTTTTCTCCGGAAAGCTCAGCCTCGGCTCGGGCCTTGGCCAAAAACTTTTCAGGGTAAAGGGATAGCACCAGCAAAAAAGCAGCCAGACCGGAGAAAGCCAGTACAGTATAGAAAACGTAAGTGCTCATGGGTGATTACACATCGATATTGACGATTTTTCGGATCATCAACATGCCCAATATTTCCATCAGAATAATCGCTCCAACCAGAATCTTTCCAAAATTGGATGCCAGCATCGGAATCATTAGATCCGGCCTATAGTAATAAAGGAAGGCGCCGAGGGCCAGGGGCATCAAGGCGACGACCCAACCTTGCATTTTGCCTTGTGCTGTAAGGGCTGCGATGCGGCCTTCGAGCCGGAAGCGTTCTCTAATTGTTGCCGAAATAATATCATACATCTCAGCCATGTTTCCGCCGAGTTGTCGTGCGATGTTAGTGGAAGTCACCACTAAATCCAAATCTTCAGAGCCGACCCTCGCCGACAAATTCGTCAGCGCCTCGTCGATGGGGATGCCCAGCTTAATCTCCTTTACGAATAGGGAGAACTCCTGGCCCAGCGGCGGGGGTATTTCTTTCGATATATTATCCGCCGCTTGGGGTAAGGTGAGACCGGCTTTAAATGCAGCCGACATCTGAGTCAAGGCATCCACGAGCTGACGATTGAATTTAGCAATTCTCTTTTTTTTCAGGTATCGGATTCCAATAAAAGGGAAGAAAAAACCGAACGCCGCAAGAATCAAACCGGCGTAAATATTCATCAACACCATACCCAACAATAAAAACACCGACGCCACCGACACCGTCAACACGACGAGCTGACGGGTGGTGATGAACATGAACATGTTTTCGAGGTTCTGCGCCCCTTTAGTAGCGTATCGGTCTTCGTATTCTTCTAGCCCCCTGTTGACTACGCTGAAGATGATGAGCACCAGCACGAAGGCTGAGATGAAACTCATCAATAGGACGATACCGAGCATTATACTTTACCTCTCCGTAAAAGTTGGGCACTACCTGAACTGATATGGTACAGGTGGCTGTCCGCCGCTGCCCAAGCCGCGGATAATTTTTAGTCGTTGAATGCTTCTCATTCTCTTTTCGTGCAATTTTTTCACGCGTTCACCGGTGATCAGGGTGTCGATGGTGGTTCGCGCGCGCTCTTCATATAGTTCAGTGTCTTCGCTGTTTCGAAGCGTGAGGTAGAGGTTCCCCAGGTCTTGAGCAAGCACGACAATCTCCGCCTCCTCGGGCAGAACCTGCATCGTTATTGTGTTGTATGAGCCGGCGCTTCCTTGGGCGCCTGCAGAGAGCATATTCGCGCGCATCTGTCCGGTGGCCAGAACGATTATGTTTTGTAATAGGGTAACTGCAATCATTCGGTTCGTGTTGGGATCCCTGAAAACCCCTAAAACGTCAACATGATCAGCCGGGCGAATCATGCCGCCTACAGAAGACCTCTCTGTTACGCTTATTGTAATGGCCCGGCC
>JAABSF010000439.1 GCA_011390535.1 Deltaproteobacteria bacterium
AGTTTGAATAGTTTGAATAGTTTGAATAGTTTGAATAAATGGTGGTTAAGGCGGTTGTGATGCTAGAGACAGTTTGCGACAGTTTCTAAAAAGGGAGCTTTAAAATAAAGGAGGTATGGACATGGGCATAAAAGTAACTTGGTTTGGGCATGCAGCGACTATGGTGGCGACACCGATGATAAAACTTTTGATAGATCCTTTCTTCTCCGGCAACGATAAGGCATCGTGTTCACCGGAAGAGATTGAGGCCGATGTGATCGCCGTGACTCACGGACATGCAGATCATGTTGGAGATACGGTGGCTATAGCAAAGCGTACGGGGGCGATGGTGATTTCCAATTTTGAGATCATTAACTATTTTCAGGCTCAAGGGTTGGAAAACGTTCATCCACTTCATATCGGTGGAGGCAGGAGCTTTGAATGGGGGCGAATCAAGCTGACCCAGGCACATCATGGTTCAGCTTTGCCGGATGGAAGTTATGGCGGAGTCGCCGCTGGTTTGCTCTTGAGCTTTGGCGGTACCAAGATATATCACGCCGGTGACACGGGGCTGTTTTCAGACATGCAACTCATCGGTGATGAGAATGTGGATCTGGCCATGTTGCCCATAGGCGATAATTTTACCATGGGTCCGGATGACGCGGTAAAAGCCGTGAAGCTGTTGGATCCCCGCTATGTCATCCCCATGCACTACGATACATTTGATGTAATTCAACAGGATCCAAGAGAATTCGCGGTTATGGTGGAAAAGGAGACCAACGCAAAAGTGCAATTATTAGAGCCCGGGGAAAACTTTTCTCTGGTATAGGGTTTTGTATAGGGTTTTGATGAGATCTTTGGACTTTGGGTTTTGATGAGATCTTTGGACTTTGGGTTTTGATGAGATCTTTGGACTTTGGGTGTTGGTCGATTCTGAGTAGATACTGAGTTAGATGCTGAGTAGATTCTAATAGGAGTTGGGGGTTGATTAGGGGTTTATCAGGGTTTGGGGCTTTTCCTTGCCCGGGACCGCTCATCACTATAATATGGCCGCATGGCTAAACGTACAACCGAGATCAAAGTAGGCCTCCTGGTGTTGTTTTCCCTTGCGCTTTTAGGGGGCTTTGTTTTTGTGCTGGGTAATTTTTCACTCCAGAAGGGGGTAGCCTTCTATGTGGATTTTGAGTTTGTGGGGAATTTGGCAAACGGCGCGCCGGTAAAAGTCTCAGGGATCAAGGTCGGTAAAATAGAAGACATAGAATTTTTAGCCGGAAAATACGATCCAAAAGAAAAACGAAGAGTCTATGTGCGTCTGAAAGTCTGGGTGGAAAAGAGGGCATTGGATGCGATAAGAAAAGACAGCGAGTTCTATATAAACACTCAGGGGGTTTTAGGTGAGCAATATCTCGAGATAACACCCGGCACAATGGATGACAAGAAGTACCCCAGGATAGAGCAAGGGAGCGTTATGGTGGGGAAGACTCCACCTCGTGCGGATCTTATCGTGGCTCGATTGTACTCCTTTTTAGATGTTGTGACGGAAGTGCTCGATAAAGAGAAGGAGAACATCGGGGTGGCGCTGAAGACTGCGACTCGAACGCTGGAGACTGCGGATAAAGTTCTGAGAGAGAACAGAGCTGAGATAAAGAAGCTTTTGTCCCGAGGTGATGAGTTGGCCGAAGAAGCTGTGCTTTTGACCCGTTCTCTACGTGAAGGGGTAGGGGACGGGAGCCGACTGAAGAGGGTTTTGTGGCGAGTGGACACTCTTATGGCCAACCTCAGCAGAAGGCTTGATCCTACACTTGATCGAGTCGACTCAGCTCTTGATGGTGCCATAAATGTAACTGAGCTGGTGGGGCCCAAAGAGCGTGATAAAGTGATGGATGTCTTGAACCGGGTGGTCAGCTTGAGCCGGGAGGCTGAATCCATAGCTAAAGAGACTCACAGTATCGTCCGCACGGTAAAGAGCGGAAAGGGAACCGCAGGTGCTTTGGTGATGGAGCGGGAGGTCTATGAAGATTTGAGAGAGATGATTAGGGATCTTAAGCGCAACCCCTGGAAATTCTTCTGGAAAGAGTGATCTTTTGATCAACGTGAAGCTGAATCAGCTGGTAGGGTTTGCGGCTCTGGTAGCCATTGTTTTTGCTGTCCTTTGGGTTTTAGTTGTGGGAGAGCAACCCCTCACTCCTGTCGTTGAGTTCAAAGTGAGGTTCAGCCGGGTGGGACAACTTCGCAGAGGTGCTACGGTGATGATTGCGAATATGGAGGTGGGGAAGGTGGCGAGCATTAGATTTGCGCCGCCTTCTAAGCCAAGACATTCAGCGGCGTCGGAAGAGCGCATCTCCGGAATAAGCTCGAGCGGTGAAAAAAAAGAAGAAAAAGCAGGGGAGCATCATGATGTAAAGAGAGATGGAGGGGTAGGCCAAGTTATTGTGGATTTATGGATAAGGAAAAAATACCGAAAGTTTGTTCGACTGAATTCTAGGTTTTTCGTCAGCTCTGCGAGTTTGATAGGGGCTAGACATTTAGAGATTGCACCGCCTGACAAAGCGCCTGGGCGTGCAATCAGGAACGGTGATATCGTTTTTGGCGAGCCCCCTGCACACTTGGATCGTATGCTTATGATGGCATACGAAAATCTGAAGATCGCCACCGACCTGATGAAAACAATCGGTCCGGATCTTTCGGCTGTGAGAAACAGGTTTGGAAAATTTGAAGAAATCATGAATGAATACGCTGAAGATGCCGACGCTCTCTCTAGTTTGTTCGCAAAGGGCAGAACTCTCTACAAGGATTTGGGTGAGCTGAGAGAAGGGGTTGACCATGGAACCAATGGAGGGAAAAAGCTCAAAGAGTTGGAGCGTGAGGTGAAGCGATTCTTGAAGGAGCATCGGGAAAGGTTGAAGAAGCTGGAACAAAAGGGCGATTTTCTTGCGGCTCTTTTTAGAGAGCGATGGAGAGAGCTGCAGGCCATGGAAACGGATCGTTATGTGGAAGAAGCCGAAAAGAATTTGAGGCGCATTTTCAAGGTGGCGCGCTCAATAAAGAGGGACTTGCTCGTGATCAAACAAGCTGTTGATTTAGCTGAAGGGACAGTCGGAGCGCTCATGCAGGATCGCGAAATATTCGATGACTTCAAAGAAAGCCAAAAGAATATAATACATACACCATGGCGTGTTTTGGGAAGGCCCAAGAAGATGTCCGTTGAAGATCTCCCGGCGCCGTGAGCCGGACTAGGCGTCGGTGCTCTACTTGAACTTATAAAAAATGGTCAAGGTGTGGCGTCGACTGATGTTTCTCCGTCCCCCAGAGCTCCATCTTCAAGAGCTCCATCTTCAAGGGCTCCATCCGAGAAGTGCGCGTCTTCTGTTGCGCCATCGCCCGTAGCTTCTCCGTCATGGTTTCCGCCCGCATCGTCACCACCATCTATGAGACTTGCATCAGGCACATAGGCGTCGCCCGGGGCGCCGGCGTCGGG
>JAABSF010000004.1 GCA_011390535.1 Deltaproteobacteria bacterium
GTAAAAACAACATGAAAAAAGTAAACATCCCGGGCATCATGTACATCATCATTTTGGCTTGAGGATTATCAGATGTGGCAGGCGACATTTTTTGCTGCGCGAACATTGCAGCTCCCATCACTATAGGCATTATATAATACGGGTCCGGTGAGGTCAGGTCTTTCAGCCATCCAAAAAAAGGTGCACGATAAAGCTCAACCGCCGACATAAGCGCTTGATACCAAGCAATATAAATCGGCATCTGAAACACCATGGGAAGACATCCTCCCAGAGGATTAATCTTGTGTCTTTTCCATAGCTTTGCCATCTCCTGCTGATAACGCTGTTTGTCTTCACCATATTTCTTCTTCAGCTCATCCATTAGAGGCTTTAGCTTTTGCATCTCCTTCATGGAGCGCATGCTCTTTGTATTCCAATACAACGTTACCAATTTGATCAAAATAGTGATCAATATGATAGCTATTCCCCAATTTCCAACAAAACGATAGAAAACCCTCATCATCCATAGCATCGGCTTACCAAGAAACCAGAGAATACCGAAATCCACCGACTCATCGAAACTTATTTTCCCACCCGCTCTAGCCAATAAATCTACATCTTTAGGTCCGGCATATACTATGAATTTTCGAACAAGTTCTTCTTTTCCTCCAACACTCTCTTCGGGAAAATTCAAATCCGTCCACATAAGACCGCCGCGCGGTGTCTTCATTGCACCAAAACGACACTGAGACGATTCTTCTCTGTCTATGGGAGCCACCGCCAATAAAAAATAGGATTCATCAATTCCTCCCCATTTCATTTCTCCTGCAAAAGAATTTCCTTCTGCCGGTGTTCTTCTACATGAACAACCACCACAACCTCCACCACAACCCTTCTCTTCTTTTCCCCTTATATGATCATATGTCCTGACCATAACTTCTCCATTTACTAAACAAATGGCCTCTCTCTTGAGAGATATAGGTTGAAAGAAGCTCTTTCCTTTCTCTCCGAAATCCATGGCCGGTACGGCCACTGTCATCTTTACCTTCTTCTTTTCTTCTGAAAGGTTTTGAACCCTGACATCCATTTGAAAATGGTATTCTTCATTGGGCCTTAACTGGAAGATCTTTGTTAATACCACCCCTTGTTCCAGTAACTCTAACTGATATGCCACCTCAATAGCTTTATCATCCATATTTCGTAGATGTGGGTCGCTCTCTTTTATCGTCTCCCATCCCCTCTCTGTTCTTTTAACTGCTTTCCATTGCTGTGGATCTCTCACAGAAAAGCTACTCTCGTGAAATGTTACTTTTAGAGGCAAGTTTTCAACTTGTTTTGTTCTGACAAGATCAACCGGTATCGTTTTTCCACCTTTTTCTTCCTTAAACTGTTCTCTCTTTAGAGAAAAGCTTCTTAAAACGCCGCCACCGGTGGTAAATACAGCTTTGTATAAGTCCCCTTCTACTATTGTTAATCTCTCGGGGACTATCTTCTTTTTAGATGAGGATATCCGACTTTTCGGGTTCTCCTTCTTTCTCTCCCCTTCATCTTTCTTTATTTTATCTTTTGATACCTTCCTTTTCTCTTCTTTTGCTTCAGAACCTATTCTTTTCTTTTGGCTCTCTTTTGCAGTCTTTGGCTTCTCTTTACTGACAGTGTTCTTGCTGTCTTTTGTCTTCCCCCCTTCTCCAAAAAAATACATCCAGGCCGCTAATAAACCAAGACTTACAATCATGGCCAACAATAATCTCTTGGTATCCACCGCTCTCCCTCTTTTTTGATGAGGTCGTCACCTGAAATCCACTATTATGGTGGATCAAAACCACCTTCACAGAAAGGATGACATCTAATTAGACGACCTAATGATTTCCAAATACCTTTGAAAAAACCGTATTTCTCAATGGACTCTATTGCATATTGAGAACAAGTAGGATGAAACCGACAAGTTGGAGAGGTAAGAGGCGAGATATATTTCTGGTATAGGCGAATCAAACCTATTAAAAACGAACTAAACAAGGCGAAGGGAAAAAGCAGTGTTTTTCTAATTAAAAAACTGAAGTTTTTTCCTTTGTGAGATCTTTTTTTATTTTCTTCTTCATAAGAACTGAATGGAGATCGTGTCTTATCTTCTTTATTCCTGATTCCAGTGCTTTTTTTCTCGCAATAACTACAAGATCTATCCCCCCGTCCAGCTCTCTTTTCATGTATCGAAAAACTTCTCTCACCCACCGTTTTACTCGATTCCTTTCAACGGCATTCCCTACCCGTTTGCTGGCTGTAATACCAAGCCTATTACACCCATAATCATTTTCCCTCAACAGAACTATCATGGTGTCACAGACAAACCTGTGACCTTTCTCTTGAGCAAGTAGGAAATCTCTCCTCTTCCGGATTCTCTCCCTCCTGGATAAACTGTATAGAGAATCTTTCATAGACGGTTTAGACGGTTTTTGACAATCTTTACTTTTTCGCAACCTTGACTGTCAATCTCCATCTTCCTCTTTTTCGCCTTCTCTTCAGTACATTTCTGCCTGATCGAGTTTTCATCCTGTTGCGAAAACCGTGTTTTTTGCTTCTTTTTTTATTGTGGGGCTGAAAGGTCCTTTTCATGGCCTCTGGGCTCCTTATTATAGAACGATCAATAAATGGGTTCGTTAGATACCGCCTAGGGCTTTAATATGTCAAGTTCTTTCTGTTGCTGTGGTCTCTGTTTTCCAAATTGAAATACTTTCCTCTGTTTTTTTTCCTCATAATGACCAATTCTTTAAAACCACCTTATAGCAGCTTTTTTCCTCTTCAAAATCGCCAAAAGCACTCTCTAACATAGCCGAAAAATAAGCTGCTTTTTCAAAATCCTTTTTTTGTTTTTGATCTCACGACCCTACGTTCCTCCAATAAGCCGCGATTTCTTTCTCTTGTTTAAACCTCATTCTTTCTAAAAAAAAATGTTCTTTTTTTTCAGTTACTTAAGGTTTTGCCCTTTTACTGCTCCTTGATGACTTTCAATCCCTCTGTTAACAATTTTCTTCAGTCGGAAGCTAAAAATAACTTTTTTCCTTTTCTGGTATCTGTTATTTGGTGCTTTCTGCAATAGAATATCTTCCATAACCGGGTAAATGAATGTTATCGACAACTTGTTGATAACTTGTGGGTAAGTTTATGTCTGAATCTCTGTCTTTTTTTCCAAATCATGTTACCTCAGCTGATATATGGCATCATGTATTAGATATTATAAGGCCTAAAATAAAGCGCTCGAATTTTGAAAAATGGTTTCTTCCACTTAGTTTTATTAATTATGAAGACGACATAGTGCTTCTAGAGGCTCCAAACCGTTATATAAAAGAGTGGGTCCAAGACAATTTCATCAGTGTAATTTTAGATTCCTTTGAAAAATGTGGAAAAAGACCATATAGTATTCGAATTCAGCTATCAGAAAAGGTATTGCCTTTATCGGACGGTACTTCTGTTTCTTCACCAACTATTAAAAAAGTAGAAAAAACTTCAAATAAAGAAATTTTGTCAGTTTCTTCTTCGGAAATAAACAGTAACTCAGGTATCGAATCTCACCACAAAACTCCTCCTTCACCCAATTCACCAAGCAATCCAAAAATTAACGACAAATACACTTTTGATTCTTTTGTTGTAGGTCCTTCAAATCAACTTGCTGAAGCTGCAAGCCAAGCTGTTTCAAATTATCCGGCGAAAAAGTACAACCCTCTTTTTATCTATGGCGGTGTAGGGCTTGGAAAAACACATCTTTTGAGTGCTATAGGTAATCAAGTAAAAAACCTCTATCCCTCTTGGAATATCCAGTTCATAACAAGTGAACGTTTCATGGTTGAATATGTCAATCACATCAGAAACAATAAAATTGAGAGCTTTAGAAAAAAGTATCGCTACGATTGCGATGTTCTCTTAATCGATGACATTCAATTCATTGCCGGAAAGGACAGAACTCAAGAAGAGTTTTTTCACACCTTCAACGTTTTATATGAAAACAGAAGACAAATAGTTCTTACTTCCGATCAATTTCCTCATGAAATACCAGGTCTCGAAGATCGTTTGAGAAACCGTTTCCAATGGGGTCTAATAGCCGATATTCAAAGCCCGGAGTTGGAGACGCGAATAGCCATATTAAAGAAGAAAGCATTAGCTGATAACATCAATCTCCCAGGGGATGTTGCTGAATTTCTCGCTTCAAATATCAAAACAAACGTAAGAGAACTCGAGGGAGCTTTAATCAGGTTGGCTGCTCTATCAACTCTTCACAAAAAGGTAATTACAATAGAATTTGCAGAAAAAACTCTTGAAAATATCATTGAAAAACCGGATGTGACTCTTTCTACAGATATAATAATAAAAAAAGTGGCATCTCACTTTGAAATAAAAGTCTCTGATATTAAAGGGAAAAGAAGACACAAATCGGTGGCTTATCCAAGACAAATAGCTATGTATCTTACCCGAGAACTTACGGCTCTCAGCTACCCTGAGATAGGAGCGAAATTCGGTGGAAAAGATCACACCACTGTAATGTCGGCTGTTAAGAAAATAAGACGCCTCGAAAAAGAAGATCCTCCTACACGTTCAAACATAAATGCACTTAAAAGAAAAATTCATCCGTAACCCCCTGCGAAGACTTAGGGGACGGCCGACCATTCATCCTCTCTCTTTTTCTTCCCAAACGCAATATTTAGCTCTTCAATAGGCTGGGCCCAAAAGTCGTAGCCGGCTCGAAGGAAAGCCGGCGTCTCAATGTGCCGCTCTCCGTAGGATTGAAGGCGCGTTGCCGAGTCGGTGACTAAACTCCCCGAAGAGGAGATTCAAACACCGACGTCCGGCGTTTAAAGGCTTCGCCCGGGGATTCCTACAGCGAAGACTTAGGGGACGGCCGATCCTTCTTCCGCTCTATTCTGAATTTTTCCTCACTGTTGATCATTTCAACATTACTATTTCATAGGAAAAGGTTGTGTATAACTTGCTTCAATTATCAATTATTTTTCCACAAGCTTATTCAATTAACCCACAGGAAAAAAAATACTTTCTAGACACTCACATTTTTTCCCTTTCACTCCACAAAGGTTGTACACATGGATAATCTAGGAATTATCTAAAAATTACAAAGGCTTACATTGTTTTTTCAACAAATACACAAACTATACTAATCCTATTGATCTTTATTCTCTTATTATTATATTTAAGAAGTATTTAGGAGAGACTTTCTAAGGTATAGTGCTTTTTTTGGACAATTTTTCTTCCAAAAATTGAAAGCTAACGTCAACATTCAAGGACAAATTCATGAAATTCAATATTGAAAAAAAGAACTTTATCATTGGTCTACAAAATGCACAAAATGTTGCTGATAGAAAAAGTACCATGCCGATAGCTTCCAATGTATTGATAAAAACCAAAGAGGAAAGTATAGAATGTTACGCTACTAATTTGATGGTGTCCGTTAAGACCACTCTTCAGGGAGAAATAAAAAAACCTGGTGGCATCACAGCCTCGGCTAAAACACTTTATGACTTGGTTAAAAGCCTTCCTGATGAGGAAGATCTTTCAATTTCTTTCGATACCACTGAAAACCACACAGCCCATATAGACACAAACAAAGTACATTTCGAAGTGATCGGGATGTCCGATGAAGATTTTCCTTCTTTTCCTGACTATGAAACCATTGAATTTAAATCGATAAACGCCGATGTCCTAAATGACATCTTATCTAGAGTCTATTTTAGTATTCTCCCTGAAGAGACTCGTCCTCATCTAAACGCTGCTTTTTTGGAAACGGATGGTGAAATCATTAGAGCGGTTTCTACAGATGGGCATAGGTTATCTAAGGCAGAAGCTACTTTGGAAAAAAGTTTAGAGTTGTCTGACCCAATACTTATACCAAGAAGAGGAGTCCAGGAAATAAAGAGGATACTTGAAAGCACCATGGGAGACATCGAGTTGGCTGTTGGTGATAAGTACCTCTTTCTTAAAAACGATAGTGTTGTGATGGCGGTTCGCCTGACAGAAGAACAATTTCCCCCCTATGGTGAAGTCATTCCAAAAGACTTAGACAAAAAAGTTGTAGTTGAAAGAGCTTCTTTCGTGGATGCTTTGAGGCGTGTATCTCTTTTATCGGCAGAAAAAACCAGAGGGATCAGGATACGTTTGAATTCTGGAAAAATGGATGTTTTGAGCAGAAACCCGGATCTTGGTGAGGCAAGGGAGGAGATAGAAGTAAGTTATGAAGGAGATGAGTTCATTGTTGCTTTTAACTCTCGTTATTTTTCCGAACTTCTTTCAGAGATGGATGGAGAGGAGATAATACTGGAGTTTGGAGAAGAGTTGGATCCATGTCTAGTTAGATCAGTAGATAATGACGATTACTTGGGGGTAATAATGCCTCTCAGGTTTTAAGGGTATTTATTTAAAATCCTCATGATAACTCTTCTATTTTATTAAGTTTTATCCGTCCAATTGTTTGACTCCTTTTGGAGTTTTTCTTTTAAAGAACTTTATTAATGAGACTGAAATCGATTAATATTCAAGATTTTAGGAATCTTGTCTCTTCTGCATTGGATTTTTCACCAGGAATAAATATTTTTCATGGGAAAAACGCTCAAGGGAAGACTAATTTATTGGACGCTGTATATCTACTTGCTCATCTTAGCTCATTTAGAACATCAAGAGTTTCAGAGCTTGTTTGCTGGGAAAAAAAAAGAGCCAAGGTGGAAGGTTTAGTTCAGGTGGGAGAAGAGACTCATAAATTAAAGGTGAGTATTGGTGAAGGAGGAAGGCGACTTTTTGTAAATGATATGATGGTAAAAGAACCCAGAGATTTTTTCATGGGTTTTAGAGTAGTTGTCTTTTCACCGGATCAAGTTGACATAATCAAAGGAAACCCTTCCAATAGAAGAAAATATTTAGATCGTTCAGCTTTTAGAAGATCATCAGAGCATCTCGTTCGCGTGAGGAACTACAACAAAGTACTTAGAAATAGAAATATAAGTTTAAAAGAGGGAAGAATTGATCTTGTAGATCTATATGGTCGCCAACTGGCCCGTTATGGTGGCGTTGTAACTGACGCTAGGTTGAAAGTTGTTTCTCAAATAAATGAGATATTAAGTGAAATTTACTATAGTGTCGTGGGAGTAAAGAACAATGTAGAAATAAAATACGAATCAAAATGGGCTTTGGATAAAGAAGAGAATATCTCTTCAATGAACGAGGATATTTTAGAAGAGAAGCTATATAGATCTTTGAAATCTACTGTTTCTTTGGATAGATCTAGGGGATATACTAGTTTAGGTCCACATACAGATGATATTTCTTTTACCTTGGATGGTTTTTCAGCAGGACGTTTCGCCTCACAGGGACAGGTTAGAAGCATAATGGTTTCCTTGAATATGACGGAATATCATATCCTCCATGAGATTCTTGGTGATCCACCAGTGGTTTTGCTTGACGATTTATCAAGTGAGCTTGATGTGTCTAGGAGAAGACATCTTCTCAATTATATTAATGAGCTAGAGGGTCAAGCTTTTGTTACAACAACGGATACAAATTTTTTAAATAATGATGTGGAAAGAAAAGAATTTTTAGTTCATGATGGAGTTATTTCAAATGGGTGAAACCATGATTGACACCATTCTTTAAAAAAGCAAAAAGACAGTGAAAATATTTCATAGAAAGGTTTGATGATACATGTCATCCGACAAAAAAATAGAAGAAGAAAACAACTCAGAGGATAAAGAATATATTCCAGATCTCGGCAATGATGTTTTCTCGTTAATGAACAATGATGAAGAATACAATGCAAGTAATGTTCAAGTTTTGAAGGGTCTGGATGCGGTTCGCCGAAGACCGGGGATGTATATAGGTGATACAGATGACGGTACAGGGCTTCACCACATGGTATTCGAGGTGGTGGATAATTCTGTAGATGAGGCATTGATAGGGGTTTGTACGGATGTGGACGTTGTTCTCCACAAGGATAACTCAGTTTCAGTAACTGACAACGGGAGGGGAATCCCTGTAGATATTCATGAAGAAGAAGGAAAGCCTGCAGCAGAAGTAATAATGGTGGAGCTTCACTCAGGAGCAAAATTTGATTGTAGCAGCTACAAAATATCAGGAGGTCTTCACGGCGTAGGAGTGTCGGTGGTAAATGCTCTCAGTGAATGGTTGAGGCTTGAAATAAGAAGAGATGGAGGAACCTATTATCAAGAATATAGAAAAGGAGTTCCATATACTGAATTTAAAAGGACAGGTAGTACCAGTCTTACAGGTACAACAATTACCTTTAAACCGGATCAAGAGATATTCACTAATCTCGACTTTTCCTTTGATATACTAGCTCGGCGCTTGAGGCAATTATCCTTTTTGAATCCTGGTCTGAAAATATCCTTGGAAGATGAAAGGAGAAAAAAGAGAGATGAGTTTAGATATTCCGGAGGATTATCTTCTTTTGTTTCATATTTAACAAAAAACAAGGACCCATTGTTCGAACCGCCTATTCATTACCGAAAAGAAAAAGAGGGTATACAAGTCGAGGCGTCTCTTCAATGGAGTGATGCTTTTCAAGATAATGTTCATTGTTTTACAAACAATGTTTTTAACAAAGATGGAGGAACACATCTCACTGGTCTTAGGAGGTCTTTAACTAGAGTTATAAATAGTTATGGAGAAAGACATAATCTATTAAAGGAGATAAAGGAGAATCTATCTGGAGATGATGTTAGAGAGGGTTTGACATGCGTTGTAAGTGTAAAGCATCCGGATCCTAAATTTAATTCCCAGACAAAGGACCGCTTGGTTTCATCAGAGGTGATGGGGATAGTTGAAGGAGTAACGTCTGAGGAGTTGGGAAGGTTTTTGGAAGAGAATCCGAAATTTGCTAAGATCATTGTAGAAAAGGCAGTTACAGCAGCAAGAGCACGTATGGCTGCAAAAAAAGCGAGAGAACTGGTTCAAAGAAAGGGGGCTCTTGATGCCCAAGGTTTGCCGGGAAAACTTGCTGACTGCCAAGAAAGGGACCCACAGAAAGCCGAGCTTTTCATTGTCGAGGGAGATAGCGCAGGAGGTTCTGCAAAACAAGGAAGAGATAGAGCCTTTCAGGCGATTTTACCTTTGAGAGGAAAAATATTAAACGTTGAAAAAGCACGTTTTGAAAAGATGCTCTCTTCTCAAGAGTTGGCCACATTGATTACTGCTTTGGGAACAGGGATAGGTGAAGATAGCTACAACATAGAAAAGTTACGGTATCAAACCATTGTGATAATGACGGATGCTGATGTTGATGGTAGTCACATAAGAACTCTTCTTTTAACTTTTTTCCACAGAATAATGCCGGAGATCATTGAAAAAGGGCATCTTTATATTGCTCAACCCCCTCTTTTTAAGATGAAAAAGGGAAAAAAGATAGAGTACCTGAAAAATGAGAAAGGGTTGGAAGAATACATTATCGATGGTGGAATAGAGGATATTGAGGTTAAATTAGATGGGGATGTAATAAAAGGAGACCAGCTAAAGAGAATATTAAAGCAAGGAAAAGAATACGAGTCCATAATAGAAGCTATGGAACCGCTCATAAATCCAAGAGTATTACATAGTCTCGTATACAATTCAGATATAACTTATAAAGATCTTATTGATAGAGAAAAAGAAGAAGTCAAAAGCATTGTAATGGAGGCATTAAGTGCTTCTAAACCTCCGCTTGAAGGGATTGAATTGATATTAAATGATGATGAAGAGCATGGAGGCTATGAGATAGTCTGCAAGTTTATGGAAAGAGGGGTAGGTATAAGAAGCCGCATATCATTTGATATTCTCACCAGATCTGAGTTTAATGAATTGAGAAGCATTAAAGAAAGTCTTTCACGATGGAGGCCTCCTTATATTGTTTTCAAAAAGGGAGCCGAAGAGGATCGGTTTGAAAGCCTGAAAGAACTAATTGAATATATTGAGGCTAAAGGAAAGCAAGGAATTTCTATACAGAGATACAAAGGTCTGGGAGAGATGAACCCGGATCAATTATGGGAGACGACGATGAAACCGGAAAACCGCAACCTTCTTCGAATACAAATAGAAGATTCTGTAGCGGCAGATCAGGTTTTTACAATACTAATGGGGGATCATGTAGAGCCGAGAAGAGAGTTTATAGAAAACAATGCTTTAAATGTGAGGAACTTAGATGTTTGAGTGAATTTTTTTGAGTCTCTCCAGAAGGGCTTCCGCCAACGGAACCATTGAATCATTGGTCTTCACTTGCTTTGCTTTTTTTCCCAGATCTCTTGCCATAATTAAGCTTTTAGAGGCTTCTTCATTAAGACCTTTTTCGAGCTGACATATACCCTTCAAAAGCCAAGGTTCCCCTAACTCGGGTTCTAATTCAATGGATATATCTAAAAGACTAAACGCTTTGTCGTGGTTTCCTGCGAGCCTCTCTACTTGAGCCCAAGAGTAAGGAAAATACCAGTCTTCAGGGTTTATGGCATGAAGAGAAGAGAAGACCTTTCTTGCATCAACCAACTTTCCGGCCTTCATTAATTCTACTCCTAAGACAGCAAATCGATAAGACGTTTGAGCTGTCCAGCCTTCCACTTGAGCCCAAGTTAGTTTTCCAGCCATAAATAACCGTAACCTCTCTACAAATTGGGCATCGATAGTAGTTTCAGGGGGAAAGTTGTCTTTTGCCATTTTTGTATCCATATTTTTTTCTCTTTCAGGTGAAAAAGAATTTGTGTTTTCGTGGTTTGTTGAAATATTCATTCCGTTACTCCTTATTAGACCTGAATATTGCGAATAACAGCGCTTTTTGTGGTATGATCAGCTTTGTTAATATTGCTCGCGAGTGATATGAGCTGGTTTTTCTTCTCCATTAACTGTTGGAGTCTTACCTGTAGATATTGTGAATTTTTTGCCTCACTGTTTCCCTCAGTCCCTTTTGTGTCTTTGTGATCCCCCTGATGTACGGATCTTTTTGCTTCGTCAGACCAATCCTTCATTACATCTTCGGCTTGTTTGTCTAAAGAATCAGCCATAACGGCGGCGAGCATAGTAATTTTTTCTGCTACAGACATATTGGAATTCATAATTTCATCGATTTTTCCTTCCAGTGGTGTTTGTTCACTAGATGATGCCTCCATTGGGCGTCTTTTTCCCATGGATCCTTCGGTTCGTTCGGGCATTGGGCGTCTCTTTCCGTCTCCACCTTCTACGGCACTTTCAGCAAAGCCTTTAGCACCGGCCAAAATAATTCCCGCCATTAACCCTTGGGGGCCAAGAAAACCAAGCATAGCGGGGTTGATGGGTAGTTTTGTGCCCATTACCCCGGCAAGGACACTGCCGATGTTGGGCAATTTAACGAAGTTACCTATTGGATTAGATTTCATTCCAGGGATTGACCCGAAGATAAAATTTTTACCAATTTCTTTTGCTTTGTTTGCGACTACACTTTGAATGTTAAAAATGCTCATTTTCTTTCCTTTCCGTTTAGAAGGTTTTCTTTCAATTGATGTTTCGTTCTTGTTATCGGAACCTGTGATGAATTGTTGCGAGGTTTTTGAGATTTTTTTATGATTAAAGAACAAATGAAAAATCGGGAAATGGATGAAATTAACTCTGATATGAATTGTGGAGGAGACAGATTAAGCTACTAACCGTAATTTGATTCCGTTAAGAGGAAAGAAATATCCGGAGGTGTTCCAGGTCTAGACTTGATGGATTCAAAAGGGAGTGTCTAGGACTTAGCTCTCAAAAAAATGGGGATAAAAGCGTTTTGAGTTCACTTTTTTATGGGTTTTAAAGCTATGGCCTCGAAAAAGACCTTAGGGATGACTTTGTAATCTTCTTTTCCCAAAATCGGTTCAAGATCTTCAACAATTTCTCTCCCTGCTAAATGAAGCCAATAATTCATAAAAGCATATAGGTTGCCCAACAAGGAAATTGTAAGATAAATTGGGGGAACATCGATAACAGATTTTTTTTCAATGGCTTCTGTAAAAAGACACTGAAAATAAGCAACAATTTGAAGATAAGCATTGAGCGATTTCATTGATAATTGCTCTGCTTCTTCGTCAATCATAGGTCTAAGCTCGCCAAACAAAAACTGACAAAAGGCTCGTTTTTCTTCATACATTTTCAGAGTCGTCTCTACGCTTTTGTAGAGCTTTTCTAAAGGGTCTGATAGATTTTGGGTGGATTTCTTCAGTGTTTTCAGGAAAACGGACAAAACTTGTTCGATAAGGGAGTGGTATATATCTTCTTTACTTTGGAAATGCTTGTATATTGAAGCGATAGAAAACTCTGAACGTTGAGAAATATCTTGAATAGTAGATCGACGAAAACCTTTTTCTGCAAAAACTTCACAAGCGGAATCCAATATTTCTTTGCGATGTCGCAATTTTTCCCTTTCGCGGCGAGTAAGTTTTTTTTTGGTCATAGAGATCTCCGGAAAAAGGTGTTTGTTTTGTGGAGTTTACACGCTACGCAATAGTGCGTCAACAGAAGCAATTATAGAGTTCAAAGTAAAAGAGTAAATTAGAGTTGTATTGATAACGGGTGGAACTTTAACGCGTTATTTTAATACGAACAGTGGAGAGGAGCTGGTTTTTTGAAAAAGGTTTCAAAAATTATAATTAATCCACAAAATGGACCAAAGTATCCTGTTATCATTGGAAAAAATATCATACGGGATTCTATTAACTCTTGGATTGTTGATACGAAAAGCGTTGAGCGAACTTTTGTTGTGATATGCGATTCTTTGATTGAGAATCTTTACGGTAAAGAAGTTAAGCGTTTTTTGGAGAAGGAGGTTAGAGGGAAGGTTTTTCTTTTTTCTTTTGATGGGGGAGAAGAAAACAAGACAAGAGAGACAAAAAAAATGTTGGAGAATCTTATGTTGTCATCCGGATGTGGTAGAGACACAGTGGTTTTAGGCTTGGGTGGCGGAATATCTACTGATTTAGCGGGATTTTTGGCGGCCACCTATATGAGGGGAGTGGATTATTTGTCTTTGCCAACGAGTTTGTTAGCTATGGTAGATGCTACCGTGGGAGGAAAAACAGGAGTCAATACACAGCAAGGAAAAAATCTCATAGGATGTTTTTATCAGCCCAAAGAGGTGATCGTAGATATTTCTTTTTTAGATACTCTTTCATTAAGAGAGAAAAAAAATGGTTTCGCAGAGATGGTAAAGCACGGAATAATTGCGGACAGTGAATACTTCTCATTTCTGCGTGAACACACTGAAGAACTTTTTAGTGGCGAAGAAGAAACATTATTTCATTCAGTAGAGCGATCGATTCTTATCAAGGGGGCTATCGTAGAAGAGGATACTTTGGAGAGAGGGAAAAGAAAGATTTTAAATTTCGGCCATACAATAGGACATGCTTTAGAAAAGGCAGGACACTGGACAATAGATCATGGACGTGCAGTAGCCTATGGAATGGTGGTGGAAGCTTGGATAGCTGAAGAATATGGCTTTGTTGATGAGGTTTTTACTTTGGAGTTGGAAAAAATACTGAAAGCTTTGGGGTTGTTGAAGAAAATTGATAGATTAGATCACCGTGAATTGTTCTCTTCACTTAAAATGGATAAGAAAAACAGTAATGGAGAGTTGATAATGGCGTTGCCAAAGGATTTTGGAGAGATGTACTTCGGGGAAGGCTCCTATGGAAAAAGGGTAAAAAGAGAACTGGTATACACCTCCTTAGAAAAGTTGTGGAAACATTGCTTGTCCTGGTAAAGTTAAACAACTGAACCATTTATGCCTGAGCCTTTTTTGAGGGCTCATCCTTTTAAAGGGACCCAAAAGGGAGGTGGATCGTGAGCTCTGAAAAAAAGAACGGGTTTGTTAGTATAGTGGAAAAAAAGAAAAAAAATGGGGAAAGCGAAGAAGGAATTCCTGTTTCTATTCCATTTTCAACGGAAGAAGAACTTTCGGATGTTTTTGAACTGAGTGAATCACATATTTTTCTTATAGATGAAGAAACAGAAGAAATTCGCCCGGATCTTACTGTATGGTCTGCACTTAAAGAGAGTTATGAAGAAGAACTCCGTAAGCTGGATAAAGAAGACCGGCAAAATAAGATAAGGCTATTATATGAGCTAGGGAGAATAGAAGAAGAGGTCTTTCGAGATTTTGCCGCAGCTTTATCGTATTATCGAAAAGCCGGTAAAATAGATGAAGCATCCAACGCAGTGCTTTCGGCATTGAGAAGAAGATATCTTCTTTCAAACACACCCAGGGAGGCGATAAAAACACTCGAGAGCAGCGCTACAACCGCACCCGATGAGATAGCTCGGGCAACTTTTTTTGAACGTATCGGACGTCTATATAAAGACAGGCTGACCGATAATAAACAAGCGTTACAGGCTTTTCAAAAAGCTCTCGAGTTGGATAGCTCTTACCAAACAGCGCTTTGGTCTCTTATTGATTTGTATCGGATCACCAGTGATCCCAAAAAACAATCAAAAACTATCGTACAGTTGGCTAATGTTACGAGAGATCCTGATTTTAAAGCAGTTTTACTTGCAGAGGCTGGTTTTATTCAGCTCTTTTCACTGAAGGATTCAACAAAGGCTGGTGAACTGTTGGGGCTGGCTCTCAAGGCAAATCCTCATAATGAGGGGGCGAGGTTTTGTCTGGAATTGATCTTATATCAAGATGGTCGTTGGAGCGACCTAGCAGATCTTTTTATTCAACAAGGAGATTTGGCTCCTGGGATAGATCTGAATTTTTCTAATCGATATCTTGCCGGGAGTTTGGTTTGGAGCAGGCTCAAAGACACTGATCGAGCTATCGAATTATTTGAGCAAGCGGCTGCGTTGAAACAAAACAATCTTTTGCCTCTTTGGGAACTCGTTGAATTATATGGGGATACAGGCCAGTGGGAGAATCTTTGTCATACTCTAGAGAGAATTTTGAGCCTGACACAATCCATTGATTCACCAAGATACTTGGCGGCGCTTCATTTTCGTATCGGCTCGGTTTTGCAGGTTAGGTTAAATAGGAGGGAAGAAGCAAAAGAGAGATTTAGAAAAGCATTGGAAGCTTCACCAGCTGATGTCCCCGCAAGGAGGGCGCTGGCCGCTGAGCTGGTACGAGAGAAAAACTGGGAAGAATTGTGCGGACTTCTTCAGATAGAAGCAGAAATCCATCAAGATCCCCAGCGCAGAGCAGCTGTTATTTTGAGGCAGGCTGAGATTACCGAGTACGAATTATGCGATCCAAAGAAGGCTATAGAGATATATGAATTAGCTCACAGCTTACAGCAAAACAGAGGACCGGCTTTCAGGGCGCTGGATAGACTCTACACAATCCGTGAAGAATGGGAAAAACTCTGCGATCTTTATAGAAGTGAAGTAGAGAACAGTAATGATCAGTCACGAAGAGTCTCCTTAAAAAAGAGAATGGCTGAGTTGTTGGAGCAAAGATTAAATCGTCAAGAGGAAGCGGTAGAGATCCTTGAATCTATTCGCGAGCAGGTAGGTGAAGACAGGGAAGTTCATTTATCACTTTCAAGAATATATGAAAAACTTCAACGGTGGGAACAACTTGTGGAAAGCCTGGAAACAGAATCCGGGTTGAGTAAAGATAATGAAGAAAAGTGCTCCCTTTTATGCCATGCAGCTACAATTTTGGAAGGACGCCTGGATGATGACATCAAGGCCCTGGATTTATATGAAAAGGTCCTTCAAATAGATGGAGCGCATCAGGAAGCCTTGAGCCGCTTAGGGAGGCTTTATCATAGAAAAGCAAGGTGGAATAAACTAGTCGAAGTTTACCGCAAAGAAGTTAGCGCCTCTCAAAGTCACTCTGATGCAGCAGATCTTCTCTTCCGCGTCGGACAGATTCTCGAAAACAAAATGGCGGATAAGAATGGGGCGATAAGCGCATACAAAGAAGCTTTGAAATATGAATCAGGACATGTGCCTGCGCAAGATGCTTTGAGTGATCTTTTAAGAAAATCAGGTAGATGGAAAGATTTTTTGGAGCTATTGGACAGACAAGCGGAAGGAGGAAATCGCACACGGGTAGCACTTTCCAACCTGAGGGCCGGGAAGATACTGGAAGATAGATTAGGGAATCTGGATGGGGCGATTGAAAGAATCAAAAAAGCACTCACGGTGGAAGAGGCTGAATCAGTTGCTCATCTAACGCTTGAAAGGCTATATCCGATAAAAAAAGAGTTTAAAGAGCTTGCTGGTCATTTAAGCTCTCATGGTGAAGGAGGTGGGTGGTGGGACCCGGTTCGTGTGGGGTTGCGAGTGGTCGCTGTCTACAGGCACTATATTAACGACCCGGTCAGAGCAACTCAGTGGTGTGAGAAAGTGCTTAAACGAGACACTCATAATACCGAAGCATGGGCAAATGAAGTAGAGGTATTGAAAAGAAGTAATCAAGGGCAGCTGCCACATAAGCTGCAAAAACTATCTGGAGTTCTCTCAGATCCTCAAAGTGCCGGAGCGGTGTTGAAAGATAGGAAAACTTGGGCGGGGATGAAGCAGGGAGAGAAAGAGCCCCTCCCGGAAGCGGTGGTTAGCGGGAAAATTCTTGAAGTGTTGCCTGGGGATAATGAAGCATTGGAGACTTTGGAAAGAATAGCCATAGAGGGACGTAATGATCCAGCTCTCTCGGAGGTTCTTCGCCAAAAATTAGAGGTGTCTACACATGACATAGAGGAGACAACTGTTCTTTTGTTGAGAATGGGAGATGTTTTGTGGAGAATGGGAAAGGTGGAAAATGCTGCTGGTTTTTATGAAAAAGCTGTCAATATTAATCCAACTGATTTGCCGGCGCTGAGAAGCTTGAGAGTTTTGCATCAGTTAAAGGGGGATCAAGAAAAAGTTGCAGAGCTTTTGATTCGTGAGAGTGAAGTGAGCAACAATATTGAAGCGGTAACCTCAGCATTGATGAAGGCAGGGGATATTTGGCTGATAGAATTCATGGATCCGGCCAAAGCCGAAGCTGCTTACGCTAGAGTTTTTGAAAAAGTACCAACACATAATTTGGCCTTTCAACGGCTCTGTTCACTTGTGGCATCCAGAGATGGCTATGAAGACCTAGCAAATATATATAAGAAAAAGCTTTCTACTCTTGAAGGAACTCAACGATTAGAAGTCCTTTCCGATTTGGCAGATCTCTACAGGTTGAATCTAGGTGACAATACAAGGGCAATAAGTGTCTTAGAAGAAATGCTCTCTATAAAGGAAACTAATGAAAAAGCCTTGGTTGATCTTTCTGAGCTTTACGCTGAGAGCCGACGGTGGAGAGAAGCCTCAAAGATACTGACAAAGCTTGAAAAAATATCTCAAGACAGCGAGCGAAAGCTATCTTTGAAGCTGAAACACATCTCAATATTGAAAGATCATCTTCATGAAGATGAGAAAGCATTGAGTCATTGTCATGAGATCCTGCAAACAAAAAGAGACAACACTAAAGTACTGGAGTATGCAGCTGAGTTGGAGCTGAAGCTTGGAAAGTGGGAAGAAGCTGCTTTACATCTTTCAGACCTGGCCGACAATGCTCAACCTGTTGATAGAGCAAGGTTTTTGATTCAGCTGGCAAAAGTCAGAGAGCGAGGGCTGGATGACAAAAACAAAGCTCAAGAACACCTGATTCGTGCAGCGGCACTTTGTCTTTTGGCACCTGGTGCGATTAAGAATTTAGAGGAGTTTTTTGAGGAAAGAGAAGATTTTGAAGGTTATGAAAACTTGTTGAGCCGAGTAATCCAAGAAGCCGGCGCTGATCGACCAGGGAGTACAGCTCTCAGATTATCCAAGGCGAGAAATCTTTTTCATAGGCTAAAACAAAGAGATAAGGCGGAACGGGAAGTGCAGATAGCACTTGAAAAAGATCCAGATTCCTTAGATACGAGGTTGGAGTTGGCTTATCTTCATCTTATGGGTTCTAGAATAGGTTTGGCGAAAGCTGAATACCAGGCTGTATTGAAAAAGGATCCGTTTAGTTTTAATGGATATAGGGGTCTTAAAGAAGTTTTTTTAAAACGTGATGAGAGGGACAGGGCTAGGTTGGCAGCTCAGGCCATTGTATTATTTGGTAATGCCGATAAGCAAGAGATGGCCCTAGCAGAAGAAGGTATAAGGGTGTTTGAAGAAGCGCCGGTGGTTTTGGGAATAATGAATGCTGACCATATCGCGCAGTTTATGGCACCAGAAGAAGAGCCGGCTGCTGGTAGAGATCTATTGAAAGTGCTCTCACCCCATCTTCATTTGATGTTTCCTCAAGATCTTCTCTCTAGAGGGTTGAGCAATTTAAAAGATCTTCCACCCACACATGGGAGGTACGAAATAATACAAAGAGTTTCAAGAAGGTTGGGGATAGAAAAATACAGAGTTTTTATAAACGAAACGGTTCCTAACATGATCATGGCTGCACCAGGACAAGTGCCGGCGTTAATACTTGGGACAGCTGTATTAAAGTCGACCGAAGTGAGAGCCTTTACCTTTGAAGTAGCCAGAAATCTCTCCTTAGTAACAACTGGGGCGATTTACCTTAAGTGGGCTGATCTGAAAGAGTTGGAAAAGCTATTAGCGGGAGTCGTTTGCCAGTTCGACAAAGGTTATGGGGAACATATAGCACCTCAGTTTGAGCTTAGTGATCTAGGAAAAAACTTTATAAAAGGAGTTCCAAGGAGGGTTCGTAAGTCTTTTGAAGAGCCTGCCATATTGTTTTCGCGGGCGGGAGCGATAGGGATGAGCTCGTGGAAGGATGCTGTTGAGCGGTGTGGAGATAGAGTTGGGCTATGTCTTTGTGGTAGCCTTGAAGCGGCTATTGTGGGAATGCACGGACGCAATGCATCAAAAGAAGAGATAGCTTCTTTATTGCTTTACAATGTCAGCCCTCATCTTGCAGAGGCGAGAAAGATTTGTGGTGTAGGTTTATAAACTAAGCGGTAACGAAACTTTAAAAGTGGTCCCCTCTCCCTTTGTAGACTCTACTTGGACAGTTCCTTGATGGTCTTTGATTATTTGATAAACAATGGACAAACCAAGACCCGTGCCTCTTTGCTTTGTTGTGAAAAAAGGTTCAAATATTTTTTGAAGGTCTTCTGGTTTTATTCCTTTTCCATTGTCTTTAATGAATACTTCGGCTGAAGTATCCTTTTTTTCTATTCGAATCTGTATAGTGCCTTGGTCTCCTGTAGCTTCCATTGCATTAATTAGTAGATTCAGGAAAACCTGCTGTAATTTATTATCATCGCCTTTGACCATCACGGTGGAATCCAAAGAGTCAATTTTTTCGGTGGAGGAGATGATATGAGATGCGACAGCAGGATGATTTTTATCGCCGATGGAAGGTTGCTCTACTATTTTTTCATTGCGGCGATGTGCTTCTTTAAAAGAAGAGCTCTCGGAATCTTGTTTCGCTCTATTTATTTTAGTAAGCTTGATTTGAGGCGTTTCTCTTTTTTGTTTCAGTATCTGGATTGTGTGAGCTAAGATTTTTTCTATCTCAACAGTTTTAATTTCAAGTGGGTGCGGTTTTGCGAACATAAGAATATCTGTAATCAATAGATCCAGCCTCTCTATTTCTCTCAACAAGATATTCATTAGTTTCTCGTCATCTTCTTTAGGGAAGGAAGACTGCTGAAGTAGTTCAATGGCACCGGACATGGAAGCTAGTGGATTTCTAATTTCATGAGCTATGGATGCGGCAAATCTCCCCAACATAGACAGCTTTTCGTTTTTCTGGATTTCTTGTTCCATCTTCTCCATTTTTGTGCGATCTATTATGAAGAAAATGCTTCCTTGTTTTTCTCCTTTGTTATTATGATAAAAAGTCTCCGAGATCTCAATAATCTTCTTGACGCCATCTTTTCTTTGCATGGAGACTTTTTGAATATCTTCCGACGTTTCAATTTTTGGTATTATATTTGTGTAAAGCTGGTCTATCGCCTCTTCTTTTCGGCATCCTAATATCTCCGCCGCAGCATTGTTTATTGAGATGATTCTTCCCTCAATATCTGTGCTCACTATACCCGAATTTATGAAGCGAAGTATTTTTTCATGGTGGGCTGAGAACTCTTCAAGTGCGGTTTTCTGAGCAGTTGCTTCTTGTCCTGCGCTGTGGAGCAGTTTACCTAAATGAGCGGCCATGAGAGCAACGGCCCAAAAAGCCGCTATGTTTATGGTTATGTTTTTTATTAAAGTATCAACGCTAACTTCCCAAGGGGCCATGATTTGTTCAGGTAGAACAGGGAAGTAGCGATAATATCCGAAAAGGGAGACCATAAGAAAAAGTGTTGTCGCCGCTGCACTGGAGATTAATGCTCCCCGCTCTTTGTCTATAATGGAGGCTCCAACAATAGCTATTAAGAAAAGAGCCGTGTAACCCGAAGAAGAGCCTCCTGTTACGTGTACAGCAAAAGAAATAACTAAAAGATCGATGAAGATTTGAATATAGAAGAAGGCCAAATAGTTGTTTATCCAACGAAGAATAATTCCATAGGCGATGGAAAAGAAGAACAAAACGATTATCAAAAAGAGAAGAATCTGGTTAAAAGGGGATGTGAGCCTATGTGTAGTCTTCATAAACAGATTAGTCAAAACCATCCCCAGCATAAGCATAAGTAGGAGAATCACTCTGAATAACAAGATCCAAGAGAGGCGGGATTTTAGCTGCCAAGATTTTTCTTTTTTAGAAAAACCATCTTTTAAAGGATTGCCTTTTAGAGAGGAATCTTTATTTGGGGAAGGAAATGACACGATCTATTCTTGGTTGATGTTGCCGGCCATTTCAAAAACAGGGAGATACATCGCTATGATAATTCCTCCCACAACCACACCGAGAAAAGACATCATTATGGGCTCCAGCATACTTGTTAGAGCCTCCACGGCTACATCAACTTCATCATCATAGAAATCTGCAATTTTGTTCAGCATTGCATCAAGCGCACCTGTCTGTTCACCCACACCGATCATCTGAGCCACCATAGGAGGAAACACGCCGGTTTCGGTGAGCGGGGAAGCCATGTTTTGACCCTCAGAGAGGCGGTCTTTTATGAAAAAGACTGCTTCTTCAACAACTTTATTTCCAGCAGTTTTTGCAACGATTTCCATTGAGTCTAAAATGGGAACCCCGGAAGACAAAAGAGTTCCCAGAGTACGAGTAAAGCGAGCCACCACCGTTTTTTGAATGGTTGGACCTAAAATCGGCATATATAAAAGCCCTTTATCTATATAATAGCGACTTTTGTCCCATTTAAGTAAGAAAATAAAGGTCGCGATGAAACTGAAAATGCCCAGCATAAACCAGTGAGCATTTGAGACGAAACCTTCGGAAATACGTATCAACAAAGCCGTCGGCCAGGGAAGCGAGCCGCCACCGAAGTCCGTAAACATTCTTTGGAACGTCGGAATAACTTTCCAAAGCATCAATATGATGATCCCCACCGCTACTACCAGAACAGTCACCGGATACGTCAAGGCGCTCTTGATTCTTCTTTTAAGCTTGACCATTTTTTCAATGTGAACAGCCAAACGATTTAAAATCGTATCTAGTATACCACCGGCCTCACCGGCTGCTACAAGGTTTACAAACAGAGCGTTGAAAACCTTTGGATGCCTACCAAGTGCCTCAGAGAAAGTAGCGCCGGATTCTACATTTGTCCGAATGTCATTCAGTATTTTTTTAAAAGCCGGATTGTCGGAGGTGCTGGATAAAATACTAAGACATTGTACCAACGGAAGGCCGGCATCTATCATGGTTGCAAACTGTCTGGTAAATACAACCAATTCTTTGGATTTGACAGGTGAACCTATGGACAATGTCAAAGCCGCGCGTTTTTTCTTTACTTTTGTTACATTTATATCCTGTTGTCGTAGTCGGTTAGTGAGAGCTTGTGCGTTTTCGGCATCTATTTCACCTTTACGTGTCTCGCCGGACCTGGTTTTTCCTTCCCAGACAAATTTCGGCATTAACGGTCTCCTGTTCAATATCTCATCATTGGAGATGAGAAACTATCTCATGAAAGAAATAATAGTGTCGAGAATGATAGCATTACATAAAAACATAAGCAAAAAGACATATTTTTCCGTTACGATTATCAAAAAATATCTTATAAACAGCCCTTTCAGGCAGAAAACTCTCCTATCGGAGTGCATCTCTGAAATAATTCAAAGAATTATGTATCTATATACGAAAACATATTTTGGAAGATATCAGACTTGATAGTTTAGATGGCTTTGGATCAAAATTTGTGATGGAGCGGAATATTTGAAAAAGTTATTGGAAAGATTGGCGATTTCCCTTTTCTTGGCAGTTGTTGTCTATGCAGGGGTTTCTTTTTTTGCTGATCTGGAAAAACTTTGGCAAGTGTTGAGCCGGTTCCCTATGGA
>JAABSF010000050.1 GCA_011390535.1 Deltaproteobacteria bacterium
ACCGCGAGGTGCCCCTTTGAGTCCATCGCCGGCCGAAAGGTCTGAATGCTCATTGCGCCGCCTTGTGCCTGAGCTTTGCCGGGGACCGCTGCTATGCCCATCAATAATATCAGCGCTGCAAGGGCGTGTTTATATAACTTCCGGTTGTTCATCTTTACCTCCAGGTATACCCAAGAATTCTCTAAATATCGGGATCTTAATGCGTTCTAGAATTTAAAAGTAACACCCGCTTGTCCATAAATACCCCAGTCCACCTCGGTGAGTACACCTTTGGTGGTTACTTTAGGATCGTTTTCGGCGTCACCTTCGTGATATTTATAGGAAGTCGCGGTGAAATGCTCCATGAAAAGTGCCCGCTGCTGTTGCGCTTGAGCCGGGACGAAATCAATTTTCAGAAAAACGTTCAGATATTTAAATATGGCGCTCTCAACTATAAAAGAGATATAGAACTTCCAGCCGGTGAAGCGTTTTCGCATGTTGCTCTTATGAAAAGGTTTGGGGTTCAGATAAACTCTTCTTGTTTCTCCCCCGTCATTTACCACTTGATAGGGCGCTCCTCTTTGTCCTGTGTTGTTGTCGACATCTCTGGGGCCGACCCCGTCCTCGTCTTCCGGCCAACCCTCTGATAAGTTGCACAGGTTTGGCTCAGTCTCTCCGGCGTCTGAGTCAGCCGGGCTGGAGCGACAAATTCTGTCGGAATACACATTGAACCAAAGAACCAGGCTGGCGGTGACTATGTTTTTGAACGACAAGCTGATAATAGGGCCCAGGTTCCAGAAAAAGGAGTTTCTTCTTCCAAGTCCGATTCCAGCGCCCAATTCTGTAAATGCCCCAATAGATAACGGGCCGCGTTCGAAAAACTGCCCACGGGCGTTAACGGCGAATTCATTCATGTACAAAAACAAACTTCTGAAGGTAAACCCTGCGTCTACTCCGAAATAGCCTTTCTTCCATGCTCCAACCGTTAGCTTAGTGTTCACGAAATAGGGATAACCAATCCCGACATCAGCGGTAAAGTGTTTTGGAGGCACCGTCCGCGCTCCAAATGATGAGAGCCCCTTTTTTAGGATGGCTACTTCTTGTGGAGTCGGCCCCTCATGTTGCTCTTCGAGGGTTATGGAAAAATTCCTCTGCTCTCCACCTTTTAAGCGGAAGGTGACCCGGTGGGGAATAAATTTATCTTTTGGGTCGCGCACTTCCAGCGTGTATTCTCCTTCTTCCAGCTCATGTTTCTGCATAGGGGTGGTGCCTATTTTGGCTGAATCTATGTAAACATCCGCTCCCGGTGTTTGAGTTACCACTTTGATGACACCGGCTTTTTTAAGCTCAGCGGTGATGACCTTTGTTTCCCCTTTTTGCAGATCCACCGTCTGTCTAAAATCTTTGTACCCCTTTTTTCTTACTATGATTACGTGTTTGCCTGCGGAAACATCGGATTTTTCCACCGGCGCCTTGCCTAGCGAAGCCCCGTCCAGGAAAACAACTGTATCTGTGACATCTGCTTGTATTCTTAGGGTCCCCACCGGTTTTATCTCAGGTTTTTCTTCAAGATCCAGCTTAACCAAGGCTTGTTGTTGAGCCACTACATTGACCTTCAACTCCTTGGATAGGTGGCCCTTGGCTTTTACTTCAACCAAGTGTTCTCCTGGCAGCACATTGTTTACCGTTACAGGCGCCTGACCCTTGAACTCTCCATCTACATATACATCGGCCTTTTCAACATTTGAGAGAACTCTTATCGCACCTACCTCTTTGCCCACAGGTTCTTTTTCCTGCTCCAGTTTGGCTATCACTTTGACTTGGGCGTTGGGTTTCACCTCCACCACTTGCTTCCAAACCGGGGCATCCTTGTACCTCACTTCTACAGTGTGAGATCCTGGTAACAGGCCGGTAACAATTGTGGGGGTCGTATCTTTTTTCTCTCCGTCTACATAGACAGTGGCTCCTACCGGCTGTGACGTTACCAAGATCGAACCTTTCGGTTTTGCTTTGCTCTCAAGCTTTGCAACCAGGGTAAAGGTTTGGCCTTCGTTGAAATCGATCCACTGGGAGAATTCTTTGTACCCGTCTTTTTTAACTTCCACCTGGTGTCTGCCGGGTTTAACTTTTATTTGGCTGGGCACTGTTCCCAAAGCGACACCGTCTACATAGATCTGCGCGCCGGTTGAGGTGCCTTCCGAGTCTGTGCGAAGGTCCAAAACACCGGGTTTGATTTCCTTTTTCATCACAAAGCTATATCGCCGACCTCCCCTGGTGCGTCCCACCGTCAATTCCCCTTTGAAATCTTGATATCCATCCTTTTTAAGGAAAACAGAGAAGGTCTCTCTGTAGGGAAGCCTTAACTTGCAAGGAGTGTAACAGGCTATGCCGTGCTCTTTTTTTTCAAGGTACACGGCTGCCCGTTCGGGTGACGACTTAATATAAACTGTACGTCGCCGGCCCCGTCTTTTCCATGGTGGGCGATCCGCCAACGCTGTGGTGCTCATCAACAGAATCATTGACCACAAAAGAACGTTTATTAGATTTGTTTTTTTTGCATTCATTTCAAGCACCTCCCAAGTGCCTGCTGCAGCACTAAAAAACCCTGGCGGGGTTGGCTTTTTACTGACACCTTGTTATCTATCTGCTTTATCATTAATCAAAATAAATCAGAACCTGTATTCTCTTTCACCTTATTGCGAAACCATGAACGATGTCGGCTTGAATCTGCAAATTTCAAACCAGGAACACTCTGCGGCTACCTTCGTTGATTCTCCACAATGAGCTCGCCCAAATGCCATTTCGCAAAAACCAAAAGACATCTCAAAATTATAGGGACATTAGTGCAGGCAGGTTAGGATCGTCAAGAGATCCGTTCTCTTACATTATCATTAAAGAAGATTTGCGATAAAATTATCAAAATGAGGTCTAGAAGGTTGATCGGTTTGGCCGGACGGAGGTCTCCGCAGTGCTCGAATTAACCGGATGTGGGTGTTTTAAAACCCGGCTTTTCTTTGACCCAGCTGCGACTTAACGCATTATTTTTTTTTGGCGTGAAAGAGTAATTGTATCAATAGGTTCGGTTCAACTGATCCTCTATCTATTTGCTCTTTTCATGTTTATGTCCATCATCATCGTTGTGCCTGGATTCGTGCTTGTGACGATGGTCATGCCCGTTATCGTGGTCATGTCCGTTATCGTGGCCATGCCCGTGATCATGATGTTCAGGCCATCGAGGATCATACGGGGTAGGGGGCCTCTTCCCCTTTCTTAGCTGCTCTTTTTTTAACCTTTCTCTGCCCTCTTTAGAATCAAGCGGGTTACCCCCTCGAACCCGAGGGAGGCCTCGAGCATCATAAGGTTTGTGATGATGCATGGCAATCCGCAAAACCGAGACCTTGCCTTTTGTCGCTTCTACCAGAAAAAGCTTACCGCCTTTTCCCAGCTTGGCAACACCGTTCCCTTTTCCTTTTTTATCCAGCGGAAAGTTTGCAGAGGTTTGCCCTGAACCTGAGCGAAGACTAATTTGGGCGTTCAAGTTCATGGGAATCCTCAACTTTATGTCCCCGTTTTTGGTGCGGATCACGCTGTCTTGGGAGAAAGCCTCTCCATCTCTAAGGGTCGCTCGTACAGTGCCGTTTCCTGTTTTGACATCAATTCCGTTCATCACTCCGGATATAATGACGTTGCCTTTTTTGTTGTTTACCCTTACATCTCCTTTCATCCCTCTGACGATCACATCGCCGGAGTCGCTGTCTACGTCGACACTTCCTCTAATCCCCAAAACAGAAACTTTCCCTTTTTTGTTTGTGACCTTTATATGTGACTCCACAGGAACGGTCACCGAGAGCTCCGCGCTGTAATCCTTTTCGTTGGGAGCCATTGTCTTAATCGTAACTTGATCTCCGGTTTTTGTGGATGTGGTCTTTATTTTGTCCAGATTTTTCTCGGCTTCTTTTTTGCTCTTTCCAGAGGCTTCTCGAACCACTTTTCCCCACAAAGAGCGTGGCAGAGCTCTTCCGCTCAGAACAAACACCGATCCGTAATTGTTGAACAAAGCTACGGTGGTGTTTTTATCTACCTGGACTTTGTCAATGGTTACTACATCTTTTAACCGCTCTTTTTTTTTGCAACCCACCACGAGGAAAATTGCTGCAGCGACGAAAACACACAAGGCCGGCAGATCGCCGGTGAACCGGCGGGAAGCAACCCTTGAGTTTTTTTGTGGTTGGGGGGAGTGCAAAAAAATGCTTGCGGGAGACAAGGGCAATGGCGAAACATGTTCGCTCAATGCTGTTGCTGTGGGATCATTCAATGGGGTCAAAAACCACCTCCATGGCGCTTAAATCATCTTCTTTGATAGCAGCTGCTTTGCCTTGTGCCAAGGGCAAAACCTTGTGACAGAAAAATTTTGCGGTTTTAATTTTGCCGTCCAGGTAACGTGCTTCTCTATCATCTTTAAGAAGCTTTCGCATCTTTCTCTTTTTAGAAGGATCGACACCTTTTTCTTTCAGCAGCTCGTTTAGCTTGTCGTGAGCGATTACCGCTTGTTGCATAAGCAAGTAACCTAATAACACATCGCCGAATAGCTCCAGATATGGTGTGGCATTAAACAAAACTGTCAAGAAATCTCCTGACTGGCCTTTTGTTGCAAAGTGCATGGAGCATTCATTAAGAGCGTCACGGGCTACAGCGAAGAGCTGGAAGGCATCCTTGAGTTCTTCATGTTCACGGTGTTCGTTAAGCAGATCATTCATCATCGCCATGACCGACATTAAGTTTGCACCCATTTTGGCCGTGATTTTCCGGCCCACAAGGTCCATGGCTTGGATGCCGTTGGTGCCTTCATAAATAGAGGCGATCTTTTCGTCCCTGAGGAGCTGCTCTGCCGGATACTCTGCGCAGTAGCCATATCCTCCAAGAACCTGTACACCAAGCTCGCATACCTTGAAACCGATATCAGACGCGTAAGCTTTGCAGATGGGAATCATGATTTCCACGAGCCCCTTATATTTTTCCCGTTCTTCTTCGGTTTTGGCCGCTTCCGCCATGTCTTCGTAATAGCCCGCGGTCAACATCATCGCTCTCAAGCCTTCGGCGTAAGCTTTTTGCAATAAGAGCATTCTTCTTACGTCTGGGTGCTCTATGATCTCGGATTTTGGAGCCGACGGGTCTTTCATGTTCTTGAAACTCGGGCTCTGAAGCCGCTCTTTGGCGTAGTTCAAGGCCACCCCATAAGCTGCGTTGGCGGCGGCTGCACCCTGGAGGCCCACGCCCAGACGAGCGGCGTTCATCATCTGGAACATTTGGCGCATTCCCTTTGAACGGTCGCCGATGAGCCAACCTTTGCATTTTCCGTTGTCACCGAAAGAGAGAGTGCAGGTGGGGGATGCGTGAATGCCCATCTTATGTTCGATGCCTGTGCACTTAAGATCGTTGAATTCGCCCAAGGAGCCGTCTTCGTTGGGGAGATACTTTGGCACCACGAAAAGGCTCAGCCCCTTCGTGCCTTCAGGGTCTCCCTCTACTCGGGCCAATACCGCATGAACTATTTGTTTCGTAAAATCATGTTCTCCGAAAGTGATGAATATTTTTGTCCCTTCGATGAGATATGTGCCGTCTTCCTGTGGGGTCGCTTTTGTCTTTGCCGCTCCCACATCAGTGCCGGCCTGGGGCTCTGTGATGCACATGGTCCCGGTCCATTCGCCGGTGTACATTTTTTCCAGGTAGGTGTCTTTTAGGTTCTCATCACCAAAGGCCTCAATGAGGTGAGCACACTCTGTGGTGAGCATGGTGCAGAGATCAAACGCAGGGTTGGCGCCTACAAAATACTCACTGCATGCCAAGGCCAGGAGATAGGGTAACCCTGTTCCGCCATACTCCGGGTTGTAGGATATGCCCATCCAGTCGTCCTGGCGGAACCGTTCAAAAGCCTCCTTGTAACCTTTCGGTGTGGTGACGCTGTTATCTTCAGCGTTGAACGTACATCCCTCCCGGTCACCTTCGGTGCATATGGGAAACAAAAGGTCTTTGGCTACTTTTTCAGCCTCTTCCACCATGGCTTCCAGATCTTCACGATCAATGTCGGCGTATTTTTCAGTTGCGAGAAGATCATCAATAGGAATTTGGTCAAATAGTACAAATTTGGTGTCTCTTGTATCAAAATAAATCTCAGACAAGGTTCCCCTCCTTTTCATTTCGAGGTTGCTTGATTAATAAATAAAACAGGATGTAAAGTAACGTACGATCCTTGTTCAACACTGTTTTTACAGCTGTTTTTGGGACCATTTCTTGAACTGTTATGTTTGTGAACGTTACTTGCTTCATGTGTTTGTGATTGTTAACTAACCAACTCGCTCCAATCAATACACCAACGAAGCCCCTTTTGTCGAGACCTATTTCATCGCAGCGCGTCATTTTTGATTGGAAGTGAATAAGACCTCGGGATGTTGGGGAGACACCTGTTGGTGGGGATGGTGTAGATCGAAGTTTTGCGGAGGTGGTTACCTTTGTTTTTGTGTAAGATCCGCTGATGCTTTTGAGAGAGCGGGCCGAGTCATTCTCACTAGTGTTCAACGTGTAAAAACATCCCTACGATTCGGAAATCAGGGCTAATCCCTTGCGACCACGCTAAAAAGTAAAAACCATCTCCCAAATAAGTGAGTGCTGTGCCATAAGGGGCTGCCGGACCCTCGGAGATCATCCGTTCTTGTCCTATTACCATATTTTCTTCGCTGAAGGTGAATGGCTGAATATAGACTTCATTTCTCAACCCGCTGATATTTCTATAAAACGCCACAACCCCTCCTCCACCTCCTCCGGCTATTGAGGGTGAATGATCCGTCTCCCAGTCGTCTCCAACCAGCACAAAACTTTCAGAAGGATCCAGAACCATCCCATCTGTGAGCAGGATATCTCCACTGGTTCCACTCACAGCCAAAACAGATCTTTCCACACCATCGATCTCTCCGGCCCAGTAAGCAGACAGTTGGGCTTCTCTTCCTTCGATGGCTAGAACCGGTTCTTCCGGGTCGGATGCGCCGGATGGAAAGATGGTGTGGTAGATCTCGTTTGCCCCGGATTCTTCGGATCTGTTCCATGCCATGTATACATGGTCATCAGGAGAGCTCGCCAGCGATGGATAAGCGTGGGTCACGCCGGGTTCTGTTGCCGGCTCGAGGGCTTCTCCCAACAACTCTCCGTCGTAGAGCGCTTGCTGAAGGAAAAAATGAAATGTACCGGTTTCATCCAACCCTCTGACGCCGGCGATCCAAAAAGAATCATTTACGCCGGGCGAGACCGTTGGAAACATGAGGTTTCCGTGTATCGGAGTTCCATCTCTTGTGGTCTCCAATGACAACTCTTCAGCCATTATGGAGGTGCCGTCCAATTCAAAGGTGCGATAGTATATGTCCATATTGTTTACACCGGAGCCGTTGTCTGCGCCCCAAACAACATAGGCGCGTCCGTTTGCACATGTCACCTCAGGATCCACCTCGTTGTATTCGTTGATTACGTTCAGTCTCTTTGGCTCCATTGAGTGTTCCCCATCACAGTTTAAGCGTGTTCCCCACACATCAAAGAGGCTGTGCTCATCAGGAAGGTTGTATACCGCCCATATAGATTCACCGTCAAAACTTACTGATGCATGGATCTGGGTGTCCGGACCCTCGGGATCAAGTTCAATTTCAGTGTCCAACAGTATGTCTGTGGAACAAGGGCTCACAATCTCTGCGTCAGGCTCTCCGCCATCTACGGGTTGGGCGTCCACGCCCCCGTCTGATGACTGTGCGTCAAGAGTTGCGTCCGAGTCGTTTCCGGCTGCCTTGTCGGAGCAGCCCAAAAACGAAACAAAAGATCCGGTAAGCGCGATTGAAGAAAAAATCAACACTGTGAATGTCTCGACTATCGTCGTGACTGCGCTCCTAGTTTTCCGTTCTGCAAGCGCTTGAGGTTCTGTAATGTTGTGACTTTTTTGACCTCTTTGCATTTCCATGATCATCCTTTTTTCTTTTTTTTCCCTGGTTTTACTTCTTTTGTTTCAACAAGCTTTATTCAAACCGGTTTTGGATCTTGTTTCAACCTGAAAGAAAACACTTTTTGGCTTTTACCTTGCCACACTGCGTTAACGAGGTTATCTTTTCGGTTCGGTTATAGGTATGGAACCGTCTCACATTTTCCCTTTGCGGGAGGGAGGCAAACAGGAGGCAATAAATGGACAAACCTCTATGTCTGGTTACGGGCGCTTGTGGCTTCATGGGCACTCACATGGTGGAAGTTTTACATGGGGCCGGATATGACATTCGAGCCACTGATCTAAGCGCTGCATACGATAGCGATGACAAGGCCAAGGGGCGCTTTCCTTCGGTGCTGAAAAGGTTGGGAGTGGAGTTTGTTCCGGCTGATCTTACAGACCCGGGGTCACTGGACGCTGTGGTGGATGGTGTGAGTTATGTGTTTCATGTGGCGGCGGTGTTCAATTACAGCGCTCCGTGGAGTATTCTTGAGGCGGTGAACATAAACGGGACGAGATCTCTTTTGGAGCGCTTGAGATATCAGAAGGCTTTTAAGAAGCTGGTTTTCTGGGGTGCAGGCGGAATTTATGATCTGTCGTCTCCTTTACCTATTACAGAAGAATCCCCCGTGGCGCCGGCGAATGATTATCTGCGCTCTAAATGGGAAGCGGAAAAGCTGGTCAAGGATTTTTGTGAAGATCACAAGATGGCATACTCCATGGTCCGCGGTACCACCGTCTATGGGCCAAGGGGAGTCTATGGCGGCGGGCAGATGTTGATGGCGGCGGCGACTATGCCTGTAGCGGCATCTCCATCAAATTGGAACTTCCGGATCCCTTTCGGTCATGTAAGAGATGTCTGCGGAGCCGCGTTATATCTTGCCGAGAGGCCTGCTACCGACGGGGAAGACTATATCATTAATGATAACTCGCAGCTCACCAACATAGAGTTTTTCCGATTTGTCGCGGAATTGACAGGTCACATATATGTGAATTTGCCTCCGGTCCCCATTCGTCCGCTCAAAGCCGTTTTGTTGCCTCTTGCCAAGGCCATGCAATGGGCGACGCAAAATATTACGCACACCCAGTCACCTCTCGAGGCTGACACGGTCGACTATTTGGGCCTTGATGTAGTTTATTCAAATGAAAAGTTAAAAGGCACAGGATACGAGCTTCTTTATCCGGATGCTCGTCACGGCATCGCTGAGACAATCGCTTGGTATGGGCGCAACGGTTGGATTTAGATTTTTGTCACGGTGTTTTTAAACCGTTTAGAACTCAAAAACTGTGTGGAGCAATAAGGAATGGAAAGATGAGCAAAGACGAAGATTTTGTCCCTCTACAACCTAATGGACGACGCTATGATTACACGGCGCTTTGTTTAGCCGAGAATCAAGAACTTGAGAAGATCATGCGCATGGGTCTTCAACCAAACCTTGGAGATTTGGTGGGCTGGGAGTTCCGTGGCTACAACACTTTGGACATCACCTCGATTTTGGGAATCAGGAAGTTTAAAAAAGGGTTTTATCAAGAAGATCCCTCCCAAGACATTGAAGAGATGGAAAAGATCCAGGGTTATAATGTTCAGGTTGTCCAGACTCCTTTGGGTGACGACTGGTTCGCCAAGGTTCGTCGGGGAGACACTGTAAAACATGGGTGGTATGATTGTTATCCTGTCAGGCTGGATGAGGTTGACTGCAAATATCCCAACTCGGTTTTGATAAACTACGCATGTCCGAGAAATCCTGTTTGGGATCCATCCCGCAAATTGCGCGATTATCTTGTTCAAGTTTATCCCGATAACAGGGACTTATTTCTGGGGAAAGCCTACGGTGCCTTGTTCGGTCCCATGAGGCTCTTTATATCATATTTTATTTTAGAGCGAATGAACGAGAGCCCCTTTGGATGAGAGCGGTTGATGATAAGTATGATTATGTCCTCTTCGAGACAGTGAGGGCCAAAAACAGGGAAAATAAAGAAGAGGTTGTTTGATTATTGACAGTCGGGATCTTCTTCATCGGTCAAACAGTCATCATCGTTATCCACTCCATCGTCGCAAAGTGTCTCTTTTGTCGGGATAAGGCGGCATCGTCCTTCGGTAACGATCTCGTAGGGCGGCTCTTCTCCGCGGACTATCCGGACCGCAGCGCCGAACTCACACCACGTGTCCCCGCTCATGTACCAGCACGCGCTGGAGCGCCCGATACAATCCTCAATGATACATTCCTTTTTCGGAATGATCGTAAGCAGCCTTGGGTCAATATCGGACTCAGGTGACCCGTCGGGATAGAGCAGGGGAGCACAGTATATATCCCTTTCGGAGCCCATAAATGTGGGACCTAAACCTTCCGGGCAACGACAAAAACCGTTTTCGTCGAAGTTGCATTCCTCTTTGTAGGCTTGGGTGCATGGGCCGTTTTGACAAACCTGTCCACACCACACAATCTCCATTTTCCGCTCTTCAGAGAGACTGGGGTTCTCAATATCGTAAACCGTGCACTCGGGCAGACATGGAGAACAAGCTGTGCCCGGCGGGCCTTCGCGGCAACCGGCGAAGGGCTGTACCGGGCATTTTTCAGTCATACTCGCCAGGATCTTTGCAGCGATTTTTTGAAGGTATGAAGAAAAGTCGGAAGCACAAATATTGTTAAAAGCCCATTCGTCCATCTGATGAAATGTGTTGAAATGCTCTACGAATGCTTTGATCCGAACCGCCGGAGTGGCTCCTTCACCCGCGTTTACAGGATCTTCGCAGGAAAACTTCACTTCGGGCCGGTCTTTG
>JAABSF010000440.1 GCA_011390535.1 Deltaproteobacteria bacterium
AGGCTTTGAAAAAAACGGGAGGGAAGCTCAGCAGAATTTTGACCCAGCTTCAGTTGATTGAGAGAGACTATCCCACCAGTAAGTGGGCGAAACTTGGGGCGAAAAAGAAAAACAAGGTCTTGGCGGGAGCCCCTGCGGCTACGAAAAACAAATGGAAGAAGCTCCCTTGCGCGTTTGCCGTGGAGAGAGCGGATCGTCTCATGAAGGCATCAAGGTACACCCAGGCGCGCAAAGAATTAAAGCGGTTGGTGGAGAAAAAAGGGAGCTGTTCAGCGGCCGATCACTGCAAAGCCGCTTACTACTATGCTCAGTGTTTTTTCAAGGTCAGGAAAAGAAAGCAGTCGGCGCCGTTCTTTGAACGGGCCGTTGATATTTGCGACAATGGCGGTCCAGCCGACATCAGAGCAAAGGCGAAGTATCAGGCAGGGCGGGCGAATCGGTTTCGTCGCAGCTTTGTAAGAGCACGTAACTATTTCAGGCGGCTTGAGAGAGAGCATCCGAATCACTCCTATGCAGATGACGCAAGGCTCAGGTTGGCGGAGACTTGGGATTTGGATAATAAACCGGAGCTCGCATATAAGACCTATGAAACGTTGGTAAAAAAGTACCCCAAAGGGGACATGCGTCAGGAGGCTCACTGGCGGTTGGTGCGTACTCAATATCTAAAGGGGAATATGAAAGAGAGCCTGCAACTCTTAGAGTGGGGGTTGAGTAATTTAGATCCGGAAGAGGGCCCACACGAAGAAGGACGCTCTCTATACTGGACAGGGCGGGTGTTGCAGAAGGTGGGGCGAACGGATCAGGCTGTTGCAAAGTATGAGGAGGTGAAAAAAAAGCACCCCCTCACCTATTACTCATGGCTCGCCACCGGGAGGTTGTCCGCGCTGGATTTTAAACGACTCACAAAGTTGAAAAAACAGTGGGAGAAGAAAAAAGTTCCCGGCGTTGATGCGCTGCTGTCGGACCTTAAAAAAGATCCGGTTTTTTCCAAACCAGGCTTCTTGAGAGCGGTTGAGTCGGCGAAAATGGGGCTGGGGAGAGAGGCTCTGGCGGAGCTTCGCTCAGTTGGGATAGATGTTTTTAGGGGACGTCCGGCTGAAGGCCGGAAGATCAAGTTGACAAAGGGTGAAGAGCGGCGGCTGTGGGCGGCCGCAATATTATTGGATTCAGCCGGGCTCTATCACCTCTCACATTGGACACCGCGGCACGTTTTAAATTCTTTTATGTCTGAGGCTCCTGTGGGAGAAAATCGTATCAGGTGGCGGCTCGCTTATCCCTCCGCTTATGGTCCCTTGGTACGAAAATCGGCTCGACTATTTGCCATCCCCGACGCTCTTTTGTATGGGATCATGCGTGAAGAGAGCGCCTTTAACCCTGGTTTGGTTTCGCGTGCAAAGGCTGTTGGTTTGACACAGCTCCTGGTTCCCACAGCAAAGAGGTTCGCGCGTGGTATGGATGTGGATGTAAACTATAAAACTCTCAAGAAGGCTCGAATAAACGTTCCCATCGGCGCCCGATATCTGGGATATCTGCTTGCATCATTCGGCCGAGCAAAGCCTTTGGCGGTGGCGTCATACAATGCTGGAGAGCACCGGTTGGTTAGGTGGGTTAAAAAGCATAAGGCTTTAGAAGTAGATGAGTTTGTGGAGTTGATTCCTTTTGATCAGACACGGAAATATACAAAGCGGGTTTTAGGGTCGGCCTTTGTTTACAGTTATCTGGAAGATCCCTCAAAACCGTTTTTGCCCGTTATCTTTAAGCTTCCGACTCCCCGGCTGGGGTCCATGCCGTCGCTGAAAAAGTCGAACGACTAGATAGCAATTAAGAAAGAGCGAATGGGGGAACGGCCGGGCTTTTGGTCTTCGCAGGGGCGAAACAGCCGGACGTCGGTGTTAGAACCTCCCCATCGGGGAGGATCGTCACCGACTCGTCAACGTGCCTTCAGTCCTGCGGACAGCGGCACATTGCAACGCCGGCTTACTTTCGCCCCAGCTACGACTTATGGCCCGGCCTCTTGGTATCGATTTTTGACGATGGCTGACTTTATAAAGGAAAGGGGAACGGCCGGGCTTTTGGTCTTCGCAGGGGCGAAACAGCCGGACGTCTTGTTAATCATCAGGTGTATTTGCGGTGATCTGCCAAACTCCTAGATCAAGTATTTCTCCGTAAAGCACCCGCCGGAATATCGGCGCAGGGATGCTGATACGGTTTGGTGGTATGACTGTTCCATCTTCATCGAGAGCCACCAATCCGAAGTGATACCAACCCTCCGGGATTTTGAAAGGAGTTGTACCGCTTCCGACATCACAGTCAAAAGTGCAGCGTCCAACGTCGGTCTCGGGATCTTTGCACAGGTCTACGGTGCCATCTTCTGTTGAACGAACTATACTTATCCGGATGTGAGAGATCCCTACCTGGTTACATTCACGTGCACGCTGGTTTGTGTCACGGATAACCCACTGAATTTCTACTGCGCCGCCTTTCGTCTCCAGGCAACTCGAAGAACCGCAGAAGACAAACAGCAAACAGCAGAGAAGAGTTTCAACTGAGCGCTTGTGGGTTGGGGTTATCATTGTTTGTATTTTACACTCTCTATTTACAGCTCATCAAGGGTTTGCTTCTTACCCGCACTGTTCCCAGGTTAATCCTGTTTGTGTTGTCTTTTGGCCCCTCCAGCACCGTCATTCTGGTGTCTCCCCGGTAGAATCCCATCCACACACGATAGACCCCTGAGGGAGTGGAGACTCGGCTGGTGTGGTGTGACGGGACGACATATGGGTCTGTGATATAAGTACCTTTCGTCCAATGCCGGGTGTTGTATTTACCCCCGAGAGGGTCGTGATCGCCGAAAAAGCGTGGCCCCGGGCCATCGAAGTGGATAAATATTTTCCACTGTCCCTTCAAATCAGAGCGTACGGCGAAATGAAGTTTTACAGGAAACTCATGGCCCTTGTAAACTTCCTCCGGCATCTCAACTCCGAGAAGCTTAAGATCACCGGTATCGTTCTTTGAGGTAGGCTCCTTCAAGAGGGCGCCGATTGGGCGCCCTATCTCCCGGGGTGGCCGTTCTGAAATTATTTTCAAGAGTGGGTTTTTGTCTTTTTCGTTGGGGCCTAGTTGGTTTGAGACGAGCAAAAACCACTGGCTGCTCGCATCCAGGACATGATATTTCACCCCGGCGCGACGGGCGCCGGTGTCGAGTGACCCGAGATTGGAGACCGATGTTATGGCGAAGACGCGTTGCGGTTCGGCCATGTATGCGACGAGTGGATCAAGGCGTGAGCGTCCGTAGGGATAGCGTCTGCGCAGCTCTTCTTGGGTTATCATATTTCCGGCGTTGTAAAAGTCAGCGCTTCGGCTGTCCATTTTATACACAGCCAGCGGGGTGTCTTTGTCTTTGCCCCTGGCTTCTTTGAAGCTGTCAAAAAGAGCCCTGTGGGAGAAGTGAGAGGAGAGC
>JAABSF010000441.1 GCA_011390535.1 Deltaproteobacteria bacterium
CTATTTCGTGGAACTTTGAGCCGGCCTTGAGCCGGCGAAGGGGTTTTTCCGGTTTAATCACAAACAATTACACATTTTTAATTATAGCTAATTATAGCTAATTATAGCTAAATCTGAGACAGCTCTTTAATAGCCTTGGTCGCCGACTCAAAATACTCTCTGTTGTGCTCAACGCCCACCGCACGATACCCAATAGCTTCCGCCGCTGCTATGGTGGAGCCGGATCCCATGAAAGGATCGGCTACAATCCCTTCTCCGAGCGGAAGAGACGCGTGTACAATCTGCCTCAGGAAAGACTGGGGTTTCAAGCTTGGGTGATTCGCTACTATTTTTTCAGCCTTTGGTGTCCGTTCACTGTGGATAACATCCTTGAAGGGATCAACTTCGCTTTTTCTGCGCAGCCCACCTGTAGAAAAAGTCCGCAGACAATCAGAAACTTTCATTTTACGGGGGATGGGCTTCCTAAAAAGCCCCCAAGGTTCCCAACATCCTCTCGGCAAAGAGCAGACCCCGGAAAACTCTTTTTCTGCATTTTTGGGGCGGTCTCCGCCGCGAAGAGTTCCCACTAGTCTTATGATCGTTGTCCGATACTCCAAACCTCCATTTACAAGGGCGGAAAAAACAAGTTGTGACAAAAAGCTGTTACAGGCAACAAAAACATGTCCACCGGGCCTGAGAGGATGCGACACCTTTGCCGCCCATGCTTCAAAAAAAAGAGATAGTGTAGCCCTCGCTCTTTTGTTCAACGCGGTAAAACGAGGAAGAGGAGAGCGTTTTATCCCATCATAGGCTGGAGGAATACGCCAGACACCGCCCCGTCCTTCTCTTCTTTTTCTGAGCTGATCCGGATTGTATTCCAATAATCCATAAGGCGGATCGGTAACTATCGCGTGGAGGCTGTTTTCCGGAATAGACGCCAGCCATTCAAAACAATCCGCAAAAACAATGATTGAATGTCCGATGCTAACACTTTGGAAATCGCCGGCTAGTGAGTTTAGAGTTGTGTTCATTGTGCTCATGGATTCGCGATCTGTTTAAGTGCTTCAATGTCCAAAACAAATCGATGCTCGATGTAATCGGCCTTGTAAGATATCTACAACTCTTCTCTTTGACAAGCGGTGACGGTTCGAAAAAACCTCGCTCACCTCGCCTCCGTGATCTTGACGACCATCTCCTTGTCGGCTATCAACTTAAAGCTTTAATTTATTGTTATTGTTTTTTTAAAAGCTAGAGACTTTTCCGTAACTTAGAAACGTTACCGTAACAAAGAAACTAAACCGGATCTCAAAAGCGTTACCGGTGCTCAAAAGCTTTCGACAGTGCAAAATGAAATTCTGTTTTAGACAATTATCTATAGCTTTGTTTTTGGTTCACCTATGCGGCTGCAGTCCCCAGCGTGTTCCCATTTCAAAAGCGACACAACCTCATCCTGATTTGACAGGTAAGAGTTTACAGGAAATCACCGAGCTTTTTAATCGAAAAAAAAGCCGAGAAAATATTTATCTATCGGTTACCTTGTGGGACAGAGCGTTCATAGAGGCTTTTCTCAAGAGGCGCGCTGTTAAAAAAAATTGGACAAAAGATGTTCTGCAAAAAGCAATTGACTCATGGGCCGAGAGGTTTTTGAAAAATAAGACAAGTTTTCGAATAAGACTGGAAGCTTTACACCGACCTCTCACAATAGAAGGAGAAGATCCGTTACTGAATCTCGAGTCGTGGCGATGGGAGCTCTGGGATTCAGAGGGCAATCACCTGAAAACAAGTGCAGCGAAGACGGAATCCAAAAAAGTCTTTGAAGGCTCAAAAGGAAGACAGAGCTTTCGTATAGATGGAAACATACATTTCACCTATACAATCGATCCCTCGAAAATACAGTGGATTCGTTTACTGGCTATCCCTCCTGGTGATGAAAAAGAACTGGAGCTTGAAAAGTGGGTGATTAAGCCTGCTTCAAAATGACGGCAATGACAGCAGTAACGGCATAGGAACCGCAAAACAGCAGGCGGACCAAGCCCAGCCCCAATCCAACGGGAGAAATTTTACAAAAAACACCAGATGAAATTGCTGAGGTTGCCCATAAATAATCTCAATGCTGCTGTTTTGGATATCTTGAATGAGCGCAAAAAACAGGCGCAAATAAACGCAAATAACGGAGTCAGACTGGTATATGTTTGAGACCCTCGTAGCATGGAAATATCTTTTCCAACCTCGGTTGCAACCTAAAGTAACGGCATGGCTAATCGTTTGTCTGATCCAAGTCGCCGCCGGAACGGTTCTATACTATAAGACCCCGGAACCACTTATCGCTCTGTTGTGGAGCGCAACTCCGATCTGGCTAATTTTCGTTCTCGGCGCTCTGGTGAGAAAGCAATTTTCAAAGAATAAACCTGCTAATGGTGATAAACAGGGTGACGAACAATGTTATGAACAGAATGCTGGCAGAAAGCCATTAGACGCAATAACCAGAGTCACAGGAACAGTCGGCGTATTTCAAGCGCTACTCCTGATCTCTATTCTGTTGAGCCGCTACAATCCGCATTTATTCGCTTTTATTATCGTCTGTCCTCTTTTAGCGAGCGTTCTTATCTGGAAAATGAAGAGGCGATGGAAGCTTAGGTGGGGTTTTCTGCTGAAAAGGTCATTGGGGCTGACGGTGGCAGGTTTAGCTACTATGCTGCTAAACGTCGGTATAACACATTTTTCAGTTCAATATGTTGGGGCGTTTCTGATTGCAGGGAGCTCTCTGCTGGCCGTTATTTTCTTTCTCACCTGTTTTTTCTCCGTCTTTACAACAATTTCCATCACCGGTGTCATTCTAGGAGCTGCCTCTCTCGTAATGGTAAGAGCTGTCACGCGGGGTTTCGGTCAAGAGTTTCAAGACAAAGTACTGGGATTCAATGCTCATGTTCTGGTTATGAAAAACACCTACGGTTTCACCGAATACCCTGACGTCTTAAAAACAGTACGAAAGATCAAGCATGTTACAGGAGCTGCACCTTTCACCATCGCTGAAATGATCATCACCCATGAAAAAAAGCACACCACCGTATTGATGAAAGGCGTAGATCCCAAGAGGGTCGAGGATGTTCTGGATCTTACAACCTACGTGCAGGCCGATTCAAAAAAAGAGCTGAATCAAGTTATGTCGGGAATGGATCAAAACCTCGACAAAGGGCTGGTGGGGCCCGGACAAAAGGGGTCGTGCCAAAGGTTTGATGACGATGGAGATCCGATCCCCGGCAAAGTAAAGAATTGCAAGCTGCCGGGCATTATGCTGGGCAGAGATCTGGCAAAAACACTCAGAGTAAAAAAGGGCAGTGTTGTGAGGCTCATATCACCCACCGCCGAATATAGAAAATACGATCTGGACGAAAATAAGGACTCAGTTGATCACCCTCCCCTTGCAAGGGATTTTCGAGTCTCTGGAACTTTTTATTGC
>JAABSF010000442.1 GCA_011390535.1 Deltaproteobacteria bacterium
CCAGCTTCAATATAGCGCGGCCCGTAGATCCGGTGTGCACTACGGCGCCGGGTTCCAGTCGTGAGTCCGCCACCGGGACTCTCACTCTTTCCTTATTTTGTTTATCTTCGCCGGCGATAGTAACCGGGCCGCGCAGGACCTCTAGCTGGGCCACGCTGGGGAGGGGTTGCGACGCCGGAGATTTAGGTGTGCAGGCAGCAGTGGCAATCATGATTGCAAATGCCGGCAAAATGCACACGATTATTTTGTAATTGAATCTGTTAAGGGCTGACTCAAGAATAAGCCGGTGGATGGTATTCATTACTGCACCTCCCGGACCGTTCCGTCTTGGATTTTGAAGGTTGCGTTTTCATCTTTGGGTCCGAATTTCAGGTCCGTTGACCACAGCTTCTCATCCGGCTTTCCTTCGTTCCACATAACCAGGAGCTGTGCCTTTACAACGCGTTGTGTTTTGCGTCCTACCCTGGAGACTTTAACTGTGTAGCCGTCTTTACCTACCTTGCTAACTTCAAACGCCTCTATTCCATATAAAGAGCCAAGTAATCCTGCTCGGGCGGGGCTGTATTTCCCTGTACCCACCGAGAGCTCTACATCCGCGGAAGGATGGCTCCAGACCAACAGCACCCTAAGGGGTTTTGCCCCCGAGAGAACTCCTGAACGCCGTGTTCTCGCAAGGAGTTTCGCCAGTTTTTCAGTGTCCTTTTCTTGACGCGCTTTCCAGCGAAGCTTCATTAAACGCACTGATGTCCACAAGAGCGCCCATTTTGCAAGGCCCTCTGCCGCACCGGGTTCGGCTGTACCCGCGACCCTGGCCTCTAAACGAAGGGCCTCATCGATCCTACCGGAGCCTGCAGCGGCAGAGGCCATCAAGAGCAGCACCGACATATCTTGAGGCATCAGGTTGGCAAGGGTCTCATATTGTCGGTAGGCCTCTTCATGCCACCCATAGGCTCGATAGAGATCCCCAAGCCGTCTTCGGACTGCGGGATCCCGGGGGCGGAACTCCACTATCTCCGACAAAATTCTTTTCGCCTGAGGTTTGTTTTTTTGATCCCGGCGCAGGAGATACTCCGCTGAGGCCACTCTAAAGTCGGCGTCTGCATAAGGGTCCCCCTTGACCTCCTCAATGAGAACCATGGCTTCTTTATGACGACCCATGGATTCAAGCAGATCCAGAAGCAGAGTCTTTAAACGGGGATCCTTTGGGTGACTCAACAGAAGCTTTCGCACCGCCCCGAGCCGCAGCTCGGGTGTGTCCAGGCCGGCTAACAGATCTTGAATGACCGTCCATTTTGCGCCACGCCCCAGACCCATGGCCGCCATGACTATCTTCAATTCAGAAGGTTTGGTGACCCTCCCGATAATTGCGCGTCTTAAATAGTTTCTTATCCCTGTGTGTCTGCGAAAATACCTATGAAGAAGAAGCATGGTTTGTACCGACCCGAGGCGGTCCAACATAAGCGAAAGCAACGTGCGCCGATCCGACCATGTCTTCAGCTCACAGGATTGACCTGCGTCCTGCCATACCTCCAAAATATTGGTGAACCCGCGACGCGACCTGAGCCGCTCCCGCCAGAGATTTTTTCTTGAAGAAAGCGGCCTGTCGGATGCAGGCGAGCATCTCTTGGGCCTATGATCTTTTATATCTATTTTGATGTTTACATCCACTCTCAGATGTCGTTGGCCCGCTCCTGAGATGCCTCTCCCGTAGTACCCTGCCGACCCTGAACTCAACAGCTGAACCAATGATGATTCTCCCTGGTCTTTTGAATCCGTAGGTTGCTCCAACGTTTTTTCTAAAACCCTTTTATCTTCTCCTCGCTGCGACAGGTATGGGTTTACACGTCCCTGTTTTCCATCTCTTTTTCGAAAACTCTCGCGGTCCTTGTTCAAGGAAGCCCGGGGCCGAGGAGGGGGTCTTTGTGGAGACATCTTATCAGCAATCTCTCCCCCTTTGACTGATGCGCCGGTGGCCGACAGACCCGTTAAAGGTGCTCCAGCCACTCTAGGACGGCTCCTGCGACTTCTACTTCTACTAGCGCTACTTCTTCTTCTTATGGAGCCCGGCTTTTGTGCCGGCGAATCAGCTTTTCCGAATCCGCCTTCTCCATCTAACCCGTTTAAAGGATTATGAGAAGGATCCACTCTATTTGACGAAGACTTGGCCTGCTCGGGTTCGTATTCGGCTTTTGCCTCATCTTGTTTAGCTGTTTCCTCGGCTTCTTCATCGGGTGGAGCTTCAGATGCTGTCCTCTCCATCTCTTTTACGCTCTTCTCTAAATCCGCGATCTTTTGCTTTGCTTCTCTTCCGGCCCTTTGAGCCTTTTTTCGCTCATCGCTGTCTTCACGGAGCTCGCGTGCCGAGGGTACGTAAAAAGATGTGTATGGAGTGATCAAGCCGAACCTGGTGCCTAACTCAACCATCTCTTCGCGGCCTGCTCCCTCGGCAAAAAGCTGCTTCAGTCGATTGTCCGCCCAACGAAGGCGGACATCGCCCGAATCTTTGAGCTTCTCGGTTTTTACCTCATATGTTTCCTCGAACTCTTTCCCTCTTCTGAGCCCCTTTAAGCTGATCTTTTGTGGGGCTTTTCTTCTTATCCGGCCCACCAAAAGGAGCGGCTCTCCTTCTACAATGTCCACCCTGCGGCGAGGGTAGACTCTTTCAACTGAAGGTCCTGCGTCTACCTCTACTTTTTGGAGCACAGGGCGATTAAGGTGACTGATTATCTCTAAGGCCGTTCGCCCGGCTTCCATTCGGCTCTCGATTCTGAGAGCCAGGCCGCTCTCACCGGTTAACCCTGATAAGAGATCCAAATCGGCTTCACTTCCAACCCCGACTCCGTACAAACGAATCGGTGACTCCAAGCGATCGAGTCTCTTTTTTAAATTCGGAAGGTCCATCTCGCCCACTGTGGGAGCTGCGTCGCCGAGATAAACCACGCCGGTTTGGCGTCCGGACTCCGATAACGCTGCGGCTTGAGTTAGCATTGCCCCAAGATCTGTCGCGCCTCCCACTCCTGCCCGGGCCAGCTCATCCAACAGGGACTCCCTGTTCTCCTTTGTAGCTTTCAAGAGCTTGGTTTCTTCATTTTGCTCGGAATCAATGGATCGCAACTCAAGATCCCCTCCAAGGATGGTGACTCTATCATTGGGGGTGAGGTGGCGCATGAGGGCTTCAGCCATGGTTCGCGAGAGGTGAAGTCTAGTGGGATCGGTTCCGGCTGAGACATCCACAATCAAGATGAGATCGATTGGCTCGGGCTTTTCAGCAGGTTTTGCGGAGACGGTTGAGGGATAGATCCTCGTTAAGAAGAAATCCCCTTCTTTTGCTTTGCCGCTGGGCACTCTGTAGGCTAAAACCCGCCCGGAGACCGGTTTTTTCCCATGAATGGTGGTGACAAGATCGGCCCTCGGAATGTAATCAGAGCGGTTC
>JAABSF010000443.1 GCA_011390535.1 Deltaproteobacteria bacterium
CTCTCTCTTTCTTCTTTCATCTCTCATCTCTCGCCCAGGCCGGCTTTTACCCCGCTGCCGGCGGTCGTCGGCTGTGTGTTCACAATTTTGTCTACAGATTAGTCAGCGTAACGACAAAGCCTTTCTCTCTTTTTTGGATGTCAAAAATTTTGTTTTTTTTGTACGGCTTGTTTTTTGTTTTCGGTGTTTGTAAGGGAGATGGTAAAAATCAACCTTTGTGCGGTTTCAACGGTGGTGTTAAAGATGAGATGTAGCGGAGGTGAGATGAAAACCATTGGAATAATTGGTGGCATGGGACCAGAGGCCACGGCGGCTTTTTACATGGAAATCGTCCGGATCTTTCAGCGCAGGTTCAACGCTCGTCACGATGCGGATTATCCGGCCATGATTATATATAGTCTCCCCGCGCCTGATGTAATTGAAAGAATGGAGGACGAAAAACGGCTCGTAGAGATGTTCCGGGACGCAGTGAAGAAGCTGGAGGATGGTGGGGCTGATTTTTTCGTGTTGGCCTGTAACTCAGTGCAAAAATATCTGCCCGTGATGGGAAGAGTGGTTTCAATTCCTTATCTGGATCTGAATAAAGAGCTCGCGCGGGCGGTTTCAGAGAGGGGATATGGAGAGGTGTGCATTTTGGGGTCCGAGGCCACATTGCAAGACGGTTTACTGGAACAGGCCTGTCGTGACAAAGGAGTCAGCGTGGTCACTCCGTCTGAGACAGAGAGAGCTACTTTGACAAGGGTCATCATGAACATTCTCTCGGGAAATGCATACACCGAGGCCCGGAGAGATTTGCTGAAGATCATTTCGAAAATGCGAAGCAGAGGGATACATGCAGTGGTTTTGGCTTGCACCGACCTGAGGCTTGTTGTAAGCGAAGAGGAGGCTGGGTTGCCGCTCGTTGATTCCGTGGAGGTGTTGGCCGAAGCAACGGTGGAAGCAGCGGTGGAATGACACAAACACAGACACAAGCACAAGTAAATTGAAATTAAAAATGAAGGGCGGGATAGGAAATGATTTGTAGGATAGGAGCTGATTTTTAATAGGAGGAGAAACGATGAAAAATAATATTAAAGCAGGGTTGATGGGCAAACGAAAAAGCCTTTTTATTTGCTGCTTTATTTTGGGGTTGATCTTGGGCGCTCCAATGGACGGACGAGCTGCTGATATTTTTGCCGATCCTGCGGATTACAGTGGGAAGCTCTCGGAATTGGAACCAGGAGATACCTTGCATTTGGCGGCGGGAACTTACACCGATCTTTTGAAAGTATACTCCATAAACGGGACCCCAGAGAATTGGATCACCATTACCGGCCCGTCATCAGGGGACCCCGCTGTTTTTGTGGCGGATCCCGGGCCGTGCTGCAACACTGTTGAGATACGGAACTCTTCATATGTGGCCATTGAAAATTTGACTGTTGACGGAAATCATGTCGGCGGGGCGTTTGGGCTGAGCGCCAAGGACGGCTCTTCTAATCTAGTTCATAATATTCGCATCGAAGGGTGCACTTTCATTAACCACGATACATCACAGGGTAATGTTGCGATATCCACCAAAACACCAACATGGGGTTGGATAATCAGAAGAAACCGCATCATCGGGGCGGGCACCGGGATGTATCTTGGAAACTCGCCCGGCACCGAACCTTTTGTAAACGGGTTGATCGAATACAACTATATCAATGACACGATGGGCTACAATATGCAGATAAAATGGCAGTCCTCCAGGCCCGACATCGAGGGAATGCCCGAAGGTCCGGTTTCCACCATCATCCGTCATAATGTGTTCGTTAAAAATGATCGCTCCAGCCCAAGCGGAGATCGTCCTAACGTATTGGTGGGCGGTTTTCCCGACAGCGGCCCCGGCTCTGAAGACCTGTATGAAATATACGGGAATTTGTTTTATTACAACTCACGCGAATCTCTGATCCAAGCTTCGGGACGGTTGTCTATACATGATAATATCTTCGTGGATGTATCCGGGACGGCGATTCGACTCCAGAATCATGATCTCCCCATGCGAATGGCCCATGTATACAACAACACAATTTATGAAGCTTCTACGGGGATCTATATGGGCGGTGATTTAGACCAGGGCGGAGTGGTGGTGGGAAATTTAATTTTTGCGTCAACCCCCATAAGTGGGAGCCCTACTCTTGAGGCTGATAATATCACCGACACCATCGAAAACGCAGACCTCTATGTAGCGAACCCCACCGTCGTTTTGGGAGAGATGGATTTTTATCCTCTCGCTTCGGCTTGTGAAGGCCCGGCCCTGGATCTATCGCTTTTTGCGGCGCAGATCCAGTACGACAGAGATTTCAACGGGCACTCGAAAGGTGATTTTATCTTTCGTGGAGCTTATGCCGGAAGCGGCGAAAACCCCGGTTGGGTGCTGGATGAAGACAATAAGCCATCTGTTGGAGATGCTCCTGTTGATGGAGGCGTTGAAGGAGATGCGTCGGTGGGAGAAGATGCCACTGCTGTTGAGGGAGAGGGCGGTGTTCATGATTCCACCGTGGATGGCGACGGTAGTACGGGAGATGGAGGTTCAGGGGGAGGGTGTTCTTGCAGGCAGCTTCCGTTCTCTGCAGCCGAAAACATAAAAAGCGGTTCCGGGTACTCTGCGTTGTCCTTGTTTCCTGAGAGAGGGGCTCTTTTTTATCTCCTGTCGGCGATGTTCATGTTATGGGCGGTAAGCAGGAAACGACCGGTTGGCAGGAAACGAACGGAGGGACAAGAAAAAATGGCCCCAAGCCCGAGCAATCAAGAATAATATCCATTGATAAACATGATGTGATGTCCGGAACCACCTTACTCACGTTCTCCGGCTTCATCCTGCAATTGTTGGAAAAGTGGTTCAGCAATGAAAAACCCCGTCTCTTTTCTGAGCCGTAACATTTCGTGAGATAATGAAGTAATTTTACCGGCATTTTTTGCACGAAGCAACACGCCAAGAACTCCCATTGGGCTTAATCCCATCGCTTTTGCTACTGTCCGCCCATCCGTTTCATCCATCAAAATTCGGTTCACGCCCAACTCCAGAGCCAGGGCAATCGCTGCTGCTTCACCACCATCAAGAGTTAACATGAGAGACTGCTGAATATGCGGAGTGGTCAACGATTCGATAGTTATCCATCCAGCGTTGAGCGCGTCTTGAAGACGGGCCGCTTCAGGATATGCATGGCCGGCCTGCAATTCTTGCCACACCTCCTGCGGAATGCGAATATCCGGAAACTGATTATGGAGCAGATCAAGTCGCTCAATACTCGCCAGATTCCACAGTGGTGAGGTGTTACTTACCACGGGCATAGGCGAGATCATCCTTTAGATCCTGTGCGGCATAATGCCGTGGAATGCCTCGACGACCAAGCAATAACCCAAATTCGATTCGATTGAGCGTGGTCAGTTCCCGAGATCGGAAGA
>JAABSF010000444.1 GCA_011390535.1 Deltaproteobacteria bacterium
ATAATAGCATTGGCCCTCGTGACGGGCATTACATGGTATTTCGCGGTTGATCGTTTGTCTCCTTTGCTTGATTGGGCGAATGGATTTTTTCCGTGGGTTTTGGAGACGCGGGAGCCTCTTACCGTCGCTGTATTCGCGCTGGTCTCCACCCTGGTTATCGCATGCCCCTGCGCCCTCGGGTTGGCAACCCCCATGGCTCTAATAGCTGGAACAGGTAAAGCATCAAAGGCGGGGTTGATTATCCGGAACGCGGAATCAATAGGGACCGCAAGAGAAGTGGGCACGGTGTTAATGGACAAAACAGGCACCATCACCGAAGGCAAGCCCAGAGTAGTCTACCATGACCTTGACGAAACCACCGCCCGGCTCGTAGCAAAAGCAGAGAAAGAATCAAACCATCCCCTCGCCCGAGCAATCAGCGCACTGGCCGAACCCAACGAAGGAAAAACAAGTGACAACGAACAAACAAGCGACAACCTAAATACAAACGACAACGAAAATAAAAACACCATTGAACCTCTGAAGAACCTTGAAGAACGAGCGGGCAAGGGCATCTTCTTCAGTTGGAGGGGCGATGACTACTCTGTTGGAAAACCCGCAGACTCAGCTCGCTACACAGCCCACCTCGAAAAAGGCCACACCATAGTCGAAGTGCAAAAAAACAGTGCCCCTATTGGGTTCATCGCAATAACCGACCCCTTACGCCCGGATACCATCGAAGCCATCAAAAACCTTAAATCCCTGGGCATACGGCCTGTAATGGCAACAGGAGACAATGAAACCACCGCTCGAATATTAGCTAAGGAAGCCGGCATAGACTCCGAATCCATATATGCCGGGTTGCGCCCGGAAGAGAAACTTGAGATCATCAGAGATCTTCAAACAGAAGGACGCAAGGTGCTTATGGTGGGCGACGGGATGAACGACGCGGCAGCTCTTAAAGGCGCCGATATAGGGGTCGCCATAGGCACGGGCACTGATCTGGCAATTGACAATGCCGACATAATAATTGTCAAAGGCGGCATCTCAAAGGTGGTGGACGCTATCACCATCTCAAGAAAAACATTCAAAATCATCCGCCAAAACCTCTTCTGGGCCTTTGCATACAACATCATCGCCATCCCACTTGCCATGGCCGCCCTCCTCCACCCCGCCATCGCCGAAGGTGCCATGGCTTTTTCATCCATCTCCGTGGTCTTCAACTCCGGAAGAATAAAATAATTACGGACCCACACCCCAAACAGGTTCCAGCCACAGACAGGTGGTGTATCAGAACAGATTTCGTAAATAACCAAGTTCCGGACTTGACGAAGCAAAATTATTCCACTAATTTAAAAGGTGAGTTTAAATATGCCGGCTTTTATGGAATATCTCCTATGAAGTATGTACAACGATGGATGGAAAAGCGGCTCCTGGAGGTTTCAGAACAGTTCCCTGCTCTGCTGCTCACAGGCCCGAGACAAGTAGGCAAAACAACCCTGCTCAAGCATCTGTGTACACCGGAACGGAAATACGTAACTTTGGATGATTTTGTACTCCGCTCTCTCGCCCGGGAAGATCCTGCTTTGTTTCTTCAACGTTTTGAGGTCCCTGTTTTGATCGATGAGATCCAGTACGCTCCGGAGTTGCTCCCCTATTTAAAAATGATTGTGGATGAGCGACAGGTTAACAACCTTGTCTGGATGACCGGATCCCAACCTTTTCATGCTATGCAGGGGGTCAGCGAAAGCATGGCGGGGCGTGTGGCTATCATCAATCTCTTCGCTTTCTCTCGTCGCGAAAAGCACGGTCTTGATTATCCCCAGGAAACGATGAATTTATCAAGCCGGGTTCCGTTCACGGAGTCTTCAGGAATTTTCCACGAAAAAGCATCCGCCAAATCCGATCTCCCCGTGGAATCCGATGAGATGCTCACTCTGAATGACGTGTTTACAGACATATGGAAAGGGTTTTTCCCGGTCTTGTGTACGGGAGAGGTGAAAGAAAGAGATGTTTTTTATAGCTCATACATCCAGACCTACCTGGAGCGAGATGTGCGAGAACTGGCACAGGTGGGAGATGGAGGGACTTTCTTTAAATTCCTGCGTATCTGCGCCGCGCGCACCGCACAACCGGTCAATTTGTCAAAACTGGCTCGGGATGCCGACATCAGTGTGCCCACTGCCAAGAAATACCTTTCAGTTTTGGAGATGAGCTATCAAATCAAGCTGGTCCCCTCATATCATAACAATCGAACAAAGCGTGCTGTAAAAGCGCCCAAGATGTTTTTCCTTGATACCGGGTTGTGTGCATATCTGACCCAATGGTCATCACCGGAGACCTTAGCTACGGGAGCTATGAACGGAGCTTTTTTCGAAAACTACGTATATGTCGAGCTGCTCAAGCGGTATGCCAATAATCTAAAGCACCCCTCGTTTTTCTATTACCGTGATCGAGACAAACGCGAGATTGATTTAATCATCGAGCAAAACGGCGTTATCCATCCCATCGAAATAAAGCTGGGAGCCACACCAAAAAAAAGTTGGGTCCGTCATTTCTCTGCATTGGAAAACATCGAAAAAAATGTCGGCCACGGTTTCGTAATCTGCTTGTCCCCTCATGTGGTACCCTTGAGCCGCAAGGTGACTGTACTCAATGCTGGGATTATTTGATACCTCCTCCACCCCGCCATCGCCGCCGAAGGCCATGGCTTTTTTTATCCATATCCATGGTCTTAAACTCCCGGCCCTGAGAGCCGGAGAGGTTGCATTTCCTTGAACCGGTGTTATGTTTTAGCTGTAAAACAAAATATCAACTCCGAGCCTTTTTTGTCTGGAGCCGGTTTTTAACCAAAGGTATGGCGGAAGGCCCGGGCTGGAAAAGAAATTTTCCCGCCTCCCGTGTTTGGAAAGGAGTCTCCATGTGTAAAAGCCGTTTTCCGGTTACAGGGAGAACGGTTTTTTTCTTTATGAGACATTTTTTTCAGCGCTGGGGGAAAATCCGTGACCCACTATCAAACCGGCGAAGTAAACGTTCGGTTTAATTGATTTTGGTAAAGGCTGAGTGGAACGGATATGTGAGACCAGGTGACAAGTTTTATGAAGCTGATGAATGTAAAAAGCCCGGAGGAAGCACTGAAAATCCTCAACCGTTTTCAACCTCTACCAGAAGAGACCGTAAAATTGGAGCAGGGTGGCGGACGATGTTTGTCGAATGACATCAAGGCAAATGAGGACATACCTCCATTTAACCGCTCTACAATGGACGGATATGCGGTAAGATCGGAAGATACTTTTGGAGCCGGTGAAGGGATGCCGGGGTTGCTGGAGTGCAAAGGTGAAATTTTAATGGGCTGTGTTCCGGATGCACCTGTCAGCGCCGGTGAGTGTTTCAAGATTCACACAGGGGGAATGCTTCCAAAGGGTGCGGACTCTGTTTTGAT
>JAABSF010000445.1 GCA_011390535.1 Deltaproteobacteria bacterium
ATGCTAGCCGATCTTCTCTTGTCAACGCCAGCACATCTCCTGGTAGTGATAACTTGCGAACCTCCCGTGTCCCGGGATTTGACGACAACCAGCTTTCCAAAGCCAAAAGGTGCTTTCTCTCAAACTGCTTTCCACCCTTTCCGCTTTGCAATCCTTTTTTTAATCTTTTTTTTAATCCTTCTTTCTTCAAGTGAGCCGCCTCAGCGTCTTCAACAAAAGACGAACCAACCTCTCGAAGCTCTCTCTTATGCGCAACCTCCTCGTATGCCCCCCTGGCCAAATGCGCCAGCACTCCACGGCGCGCAGCCCTCGCTTTCGGCAAGATCTTGGCATCAAATACAACGGCGACCCCGCCTCCCGGACCCAAAATCCGCCTGGAGAAACCGGCGCTGCTCTCCTTCAGCAAACTCTCAAGCGCCGCCTCTTCTTCCTGTGAGTTAAAAGCAAGCCTCCCCATCGATTCCACTATGTTTGGATTTTCTTTTTTAAAGGCGGGCATCAATACATGACGAACCCGGTTTCTGAATGGATCCAGCTCTTTGTTTGTTGGATCATGCCTACAAACTAAGCCATGAACCTCAAGATACCGCTCTATTTCGCTCCTGGTTACCTCTAAAAGAGGTCGTACAATACACCCTCGAATGGCCCGAATGCCGCCCATACCACGAGGCCCCGTTCCCCTTATAAGCCGCATAATCAGAGTCTCAGCCTGATCATCTGCGGTATGAGCCGTCGCGATTACTCCTGCGTTCAGCTCATCAGCCATCTGGTACAAGGCTTCATATCTCGCGAGCCTGGCCCCTTCTTCCCCAGTGCCTTTAACTATCACCTTTTGAACCCTGGAACGAACCCCTAAACGTCGGGCAAATTCAGATACAAACTCTGCATCCAAAAACGAATCATCTCTCAAATCGTGGTCCACATGGCCGACCACAACTTCAACCCCTTGTTTGTCTTTTAGGCGGTTCATGACATGGAGCAAACAAATCGAATCCGCCCCCCCTGAGCAGGCCACCATAACCGTCTGCCCCGGCTCCCACATACCCCAAGTGCGCTGGGCGGCACAAACCGAGTCTAAAACATTCGGACTGCCGTTTCGTCTCTCACTCATCCACCCAGCCCATACTCACTTTTAATAAACGAGACAGCATCTTCAGGCGTCACCGCTTTAAAAACAGGAGGTCGCTCTCTTTCATCAATTTTTCCCATGGCTGCGAGCCTCGCCGCCCAACCTCCAGTTTTCTCCATCGCCACCAACGGAAGCCCGTATTGCCAAGCAAAGGACGCCTCCGAGAGAGTCCCGGATGCTCCATTGATTATGACTACCGCGCCGGCGCTTTTTACAACAAGAACATTTCTGGCCAATCCTAAACCCGTGGGTATTACCACGTCACAATAAGGATTAGCGGAACTAAACTCCTGGGTGGGCAGAATGCCCACCGCTAAACCGGTCGCCCCTTTCTCTTCTCTTGCTTTACGTACACCCCGGCATGCCGCTTCCATCACACCGCCCATTCCTCCACAGACGAGAGTCCAACCCTGTGACGCTATCCCAAAACCAACCTCAAACGAGATGCGCTCAACGGATGGATCGTTGATTATCGACGAACCACAAACCGCTACAGCCGGCGGAGTATTTTCTCCAAATGTATAAACCTTGTCATTCATTTTGCAGCTTGCATCTTGCGGAAATTCAGATGTAACCAAATGTTTTCAGATGCCATCAAAAGTCATCAGATGTAACCATATGTAAAATGCAAACAATTCAATTTTCTAGTCATCTATTCATTTATTCAACTATCCGGCTATTTGTCTTCACTGTTATCCGGCTATTCTCTTCACTGTTATTAGGCTATTTGTCTTCACTGTTATCCGGCTATTTGTCTTCACCGTTATCCGGCTAATTTGTCTTCACCGTTATCCGGCTATTTGTCTTCACTGTTATCCGGCTATTCTCTTCACTGTTATTAGGCTATTTGTCTTCACCGTCTTCAAGTGAGCCTTCAAGTGCGCCTTTAACATCTTTAATTACCTTGTCTGTAATTACAACCGGTTGAATGGAGCCTTCACCTTCAGGACCTTTCGAAGCACCTCCTCCTTTCACCGACGAACGCCTGGATAAATGAATCTTGCTGCAGTGCTCTGCGGCCTCTTGTACTGAACCTCGGTGAGCGACCACCTTCCCTGAATTCAAATCACATATGATCCCACAATCACTTTCCAACCTGCTCTCCAACGATTTTCCGATGACATCCCTGATTTGTTTTGTAACGGGAGCGGCAATTTCTCCGGCGACCTTCTGTAGCTCTTGTTGTAGCTTCTTTCCCCTCTCTTCTATTTCCATCGCATCTTTTTTCGCCGCTTCTTTCCTTTTTTTATAAGATTCGGTCTCTTCCAACTGCTCTTTAACGGCACGGGCCAGCTCGGGGTTATCATCCAGAACCTTCTGCATCCCTGAGAGTCGATTCTCATACTCCTTTTCAGAGAGCACCGAGCCTTTCTCCTTTTTCAATTTTTCCAAATCTTGAATATATTTTGCAGCCTCGAGATCTCTCTCATATGTGCGTTTATATGCTGTAATCAGAAGATTAAGCTCATCTTGAAGGCGCTTCTTCTCTTTTTCAACCTTCTTCCAGACTACCTTAAACTGGCTACACTCCCTCGACTCATTTATTACGTTTTCCATCACAACAACACACACAGGCCCCTGAACAGTGGAAGATCTTTTGTCTTTATCATCCCGTCCACCTTCAACTTTTCCTTCCGTTCTCGGGCTCTTGGGACATCCCGAAAACAAAAGGCCGCACAGCGAAAAAGCAAAAACCCCAAACATCACTATCCGACTCTTTACCATTTTGGCGCTCCGTATTTGATCTCTTAACTTTATATTTCAAATGATTTCTTTGCAGACTATAGATCTTATTGTTGAGTCAGCCCTTAAGGTCTCGTTTGCAACCCGGACATGAAATGCTCAACCATTATGTCTTCCACCACCGCCTCTTCCGCCTCTTCCACCTCTTCCGCCTCCTCCTGAGTCCAGCCCTCTCACATACTCGATGAAACTGGCCCTGTCTTCCATAATTCCCATATAACGATTCTTTGAAACATCTTCCCGTCGCCCTCTTCTACCCCCGTCCTGACGCCCCTTACTTCGTCTCTTCCCGTGCCTTTTCCAATTTCGGCGTGCCAGCCCATCGGCCAGAATCTCCGAAATCATGCGCTCTTTCTCCATGTTCTCTTTTGTTGCCTGCCAATCAATTTCGCGCTGCAACCACGGTGACAACTCCATGGTCACCTCAGCAGGGTATTCTTTTTCATCGATTGGAGTGGGAACGTCGTCCCCTTCCGCCTTAATCTCGGCTAAAACGTCTTCTATCTTCTCTTGAATCGCCTTCAGCGCTTCAAGCTGAGTCT
>JAABSF010000446.1 GCA_011390535.1 Deltaproteobacteria bacterium
AAAGCATTATCTAGAAACTTGAAGAAAAACAATTATGCCCCATCCGGAGGTTTTTATGAAAGGAATATACTTCATTGAGAATCGTTGCGTGGGCTGCGAAGAGTGCATGGTGGCGTGTGAAAAAGCTCATGAAGGTCAGAGTCGAGCCTATGTCACAATGGCCGGCGGATTTTTTCCGTTCCCCATGCAATGTCGCCACTGCCAAGATGCACCCTGCAAAGCGGTCTGCCCGGCTGATGCCTTGCAACGCAATGAATACGGTGCCATCGTAGCCGACACTGAGAAATGTATTGGATGCGGGACATGTGCATCAGTATGTCCATTCGGTGTACTGCGGCTCAACTCGAACACCGGAAAAATCCTCAAATGCGATTTATGTTTTGATCGATTAGCGGACGGGCTGGAGCCTGCGTGTGTCACCGCCTGTCCGAAAGGTGCGATTCTTTTTGGGGAGATCGAGGATCAACAGGCCACTCGACGCGAAAAGCTCGCTGCTTATGTAAAATCGTCGCTAGGATTCTAGAATTAATTCTAGGATTCTAAAATTACCGAAAGGAGGACGCGCCATGGGAGCGCTGACACGTTTACGCCCGGTCGATGATGTCGTCGCCGAGCTGGACTCTTCAGAACCGATTGCTTTTATAAGCTGCAACAACTGCGTGCGGGTATCCGGCGCCGGTGGTGAAGGTGTATGGGAAAACTACTGCGCAAAGATGAAAAAACTCGGTATCCGAATCGAACAAGAAATCCTGATCACCAACCCATGCTCACGCGGTTACTTTGAAAACCTGGATATAGCTCCGGCCGTGAAGACGGTTGTTTTAATGGCCTGCCGGGGTGCCCAATCAGGTTTCCATAGCTTGTTTCCAAACCGGAAAATGATCTCAGCCACTGAAACCATGGGGCTGTTCATCGCCAGCTCCCGGGAAAAAGCGGTCAAGTTGGCCATGGCTTTTCACGGATTCGAAAAATGGGTGGGCCGGGACTTCGAACTGGGCAACACAGCCGCTGGACCACTTGCCCAAAATAAACTTGAAATGGGCATTGGTTAATGAGGTGAAGTAATGATTCTATCTGCAAGACTTTTCGAATATGACGAGCTGAAAAATAGACTTAAAAAAGACGAAAATATTATCGTCTTTTCATGTAACAACTGTGCCAAAAAATGTGATGGGTTGGGCGGCCGGGTCGGGCTCAAGGCCCTGTGCGACAAGCTGGTGGCTGATGGGTTCAACGTCACCAGGCGTGAGCTATGCGGGATAGCTTGTTCGCTGGACATGATCGAAGAACGCGCCCAAAACGAAGCTACATCTCAAGTGTTCAAAGACGCAGATGTGATCATTCCCCTTTCTTGTGAAGACGGTGAGCACGCGATCCATCACATCTTTCCCCATGTAAAGATCGTCCGTGTGACCAAGACTATCGGCATAGGGTGGGCCTCCCCCAAAGACGGGGTACGGCTCACCGACGTGCTCCACGGTGTGCCGGTAAAAGTCCCCGGTCCTCAAGGAATCACTCTAAAAGAAGCAGCAGACCAGCTCAACCTGCCGGTGGGTGCTTTCTAAAAGGTCGCATCCCGGACCAGGCTATAGATCATCTCCTAAGCAAATGAAAAAAAGATACCGAGCAGGTTATGGTCACTCTTTTCGCGCTTCTTTTTGGACCGCTTCTCGACTGCGATATACAGGACGATGATCTTTTTTAAGCAGTTTGATCATATTTCGGACCAGCTCAGGCCGCAAAATGTAGTAACACCGCAACGGGCCGTCAGAATGACAAGCCACCAGCTCCGCCTCGCGCAAAATAGCCATCTGCCTAGAAAGCTGTGGCTGAGGCACCGGCATTAAAGCGTTTAGATCCTTTACGCAGCGGCTCCCGTCGGAGAGCGTTTCCAGGATGGAAAGCCGTAACGGATGAGCCATAATCTTCAGCAAAACCGCTTTTTCTTTCCAATCTTCAACAGATGATTCCACGCGGCGCTTTGGTAGCTTCTTTATTTTCTTAGGCTTGGTCACAATTCCCTTTCCAGGCTAAAGAGCCGAAACGACAATTTGCCGGTATTATCAGTGGGAGAATTTAGAGTGTCAAGGTGCACAAAGCCTCCCATCGCGGCTCCTTCGAGGAAAAAGGGGTAGCATCTTATTTCCGCAAATGAATTCGAAATCTAATAAGAAATCGAATTCAGAAATTGATTCACAAAACACTTCGGTACGAAGTGGCACATTGTGTGCAGAGATCCTTTGCTGTGTGTAGGCCGATTTAATTCGGTCGGCAAAAAACAAAGGAGAGTCCTTAGATGGTGATAATTATGCCTAGAAATAGATTTCGAAATGTTTATGAACCTCTCAATAATCTGATTGATCTGCTCAGAAAACTGATAAGTCTGCCAAAACCGACAAAACTAACAAAACTAACAACACCTAGAATATTTAAAATACCGCTGCTGCTGATGTCGGCTTTTCTGTTGTTTGGAATTGGTTGCAACAGAAATACGGTGGGGAATGCCTCCAATGAGTGCGGCGGCCCGGGACAGCCGGAGTGCCCTGAGGAGAACTCCTGCCTGGATCTCCCCGTAGATGAATGCGAAGCTAATGGTTGCGAGCTCATGCCGGGTTATCGTTATGACGCGGAGGGAGGATGTTATGAAGAAGAAGAGGTGCCTGTCTTTTGCCGCATGAACGATGATGTCATCTGCGGGTGGGAAGGTGCCCCGGTGATCTTGACCGACCCCGACGGTGACACGTGGTACATTTCATGGAGCTGTTTCACAGTTCCGGATGGCTGGGAGGTCGAGTACGTCCCCGAGGGTGCAGAGTCTTGCATCAATTGAAGGTCTGCAGCTACTGAAATGATTGAATGAGTTTCAAAGACTGAAACACGAAAACTACAGCGGCGGTATTCACTTCCTTATTCACTTCCTTCGTACTTTATAAACAACTCCCATCGACCATCATAAATCCATTTCCAGGCTACACACGGGCCGGCCGGTTCGCCCCATACTTCTCAGGTGGGTTAAGAGTGTCTTTCTCCACCGCCCACTCAAGAGAACTACCTCGGGGCTATTGGTGTTTTGAAGGGACTGGTGAAAAATATGACAAAAGGTTTTGTAAAGATTTTGAGCTGACTCGCATCAGCTTGACCTTATGCAGAGCAAACATGTATCATCAATTTGGACCGGTATGTAGCTTGATTTACCAGGAGATTGATGATGCGTTCTCCGATGATATATTCCATTCGTTATTTAGGTTATTTCCGTTGTTTCGATTATTTCCGTTGTTTCGATTATTTCCGTTGTTTCCTCTTCATATTTTTGTTTTTGGCAATCTCCTTGCAAACCGGGTGTACGATCAATTTCGAATCAAAAAAACCCTTCTGTGGAAACGGCGTGCTGGAAGGCGATGAAGTTT
>JAABSF010000447.1 GCA_011390535.1 Deltaproteobacteria bacterium
TTTGTCTTTGTCGCCTATGCTGCCCATCTCCGGCGCTTGAACATAGAGAGCCCCCAGGAATCGCAGAGGCCCGGCATAGTCATATTTCTCATCTAGGGCTATGGCCTTTTGGGCCAGCTCCACCACTTTCGGGAGTTTGTCCAGAGCCTCCTTTTTTTGAGCCTGTAACTTCATCGCCATTCCCATGGCGCGGTGGTATGGGAACTCCACCCGGTTCGGTGCCTCAGCCATTCCCACAGCTCCCCATTTCATTGCTAACTCACCGAATTCTCCCATTTTCGCATGTGTTTCAGATAAAACACCCAATCGAATAGCTGTTTTTGCTCCAAACAGCAGCAACTCAGTATTTTTCGGGTCTTTTTCCAGCCCTTTCTTTACGGCCTCAAGGGTCTTTTTCAGCACAGGGACACTGTCTACATTTTGAGAGTGTTTTTTTGTAAAAACTATAAGCTCTTCGAGCTTATCAGGGATCTCCAGCTTTTCAGACCCGCTGTTTCCCCCTTTTGTTTCGCCGGAGGTTCCATTTTCGTTTTGGTTGTTTGATGTATGTGGTGTTGTTGATGAGCCTTTGGGACAGCCACCCAAAAGCAGAAAAGTCCCGCTAAGCAAGCCAATAAAAAGAAAGCTTTTCGATGATTTCAGTGATTTCCATGATTTCCATGATTTAAAACAATTCAGTGATTTCAGTGACATGCATAATCTCAGTGAAGTGAAGCGATAAAGGAATTTGAAATTCATTTGTTCTCTCTTGTTAGGATTTTTAGTTTCTACTTACGCAGTGTTTCTACTCTTTCCTTTCTACTCTTTCTAATAGATTATCTCACTAAATAAACCAAACCCGAAATAATCTCAATAATCTCAGAGTATAATCTCAGAGTATATTCAAAAAAAGAGTCTGCCCAAAATCAACGCAACCGATGTCCCTACCAAACTGTGCCGTAGCAGCAACTAAGCAAGTCACAAGTAATAGAAAACCGACAGGTGGAAGTGCTTTGACGTGATGAACGCGGCGATGGCGATGTTTTGTAGAGTTTTTTCTTCTAAGCCGGTTTTCCTTGTGCTAGTTTTGTGTGGGCCTGGTTTACCTGAGCCCAGTGTTGAGAGGTGTTTGTAACAGACTCTAGTAAGGGGACGGCAATGTTGATATGGGTAGTTTTTGTCTTGTTTTGTGTCGCCGCACTTTTTTCTCTTTTATTGGGGATATTAAGTGCAATTAAATTCGGCAAAATGACAAATGTGAAGGCAGTGGAGACATCGGGGAAATCATTGCCAACCAGCTTCAATTCCGATAATCGCCCTTTGAGGGATGGTATAGACAGCGATATGGACGGTCTCCGATACCAAAAACGATTCAGCATAAACAAAACAAAGGGCAAGGAGGTTGGTATTCAGATGACACTGTCTCCTTCGGAATTTCATGAGGGATGTAAGATGGGCGATCCACTGATAATAGTAAAAACTCGGACGGTGTTGGGGTTTTCGTTTTTTACGATTTTTGGTTTCAGCGCAATTGGAACGGGTTTATTGATAGCAGAATCATACCTTGGGTTGGCTTTTATCGGTATCGCCGTGCTCTTTGGGTATGTGTTTATAAAACAGTTGTTTTTTGGCAAAGATCCGGAACCTGAAGGTGAGTAGACTTGTTTCTTTTTGCATTTTTCCAAAGAAAAAAACTGAAGATGTCAGGGGGCTCGTACAAGCTTTGATTTTGATTTCACTCTTACAGATGCCAGGCGGACGGGCTCGCCGTTGCTGGAAAACGGGATGGATTTCTTGCTCTTATAGCTTTGGATTTCCACGCTGCCGTTTACAGCGGTTTGTTGATCGGTGGCATTGGGTTCACTCACAGGGACCAGAACTATTTGGTACAAACCCCGTTCCCACATGGAGGATGCTAAAACCTCTTTTTCTGTGGAGATGGGGTGGCGGCTCTTGACCCTGCGCGCGCCGCCCATCCATGATACGACTCTGCCTCTCGGGGTGATGACGAGGATATCCACATTGCGATTTCCCTGCCATTTTCCCTTCACAATCAGCCTGTCCCACAAAGACTTGGGTTTTTTCTCCTCTTTTTTCAGACTTTTTTCGGCTCGGCGTCGAAGGCGGCGGTCCAAATCCGCGAAGTGCCGATTTTTATCACCGTGGCAGCGAACGGCGGAGACGGCGTATTCGTGGTTCCGTGAATCAACGATTGCGCGAGTCAAGGCGTGGTCGCACATCAACGCGTTCTCGCCGGCTGCTTTGTAAAGCTCAATCATCCTGGTGTGAGCCTCACTGTTGCGCGGGTCAACATCAACGGCGGACGCAAGCAATTCGCGGCTCTTTTCCATGTTGCCCTGGAGCGCATGGATGCCCGCCAGTTCAACCAAAGCGCCGGCATCGAGTCGATCTTTTTTCAGCCAGTGAAGCGCTGTCTCTTCAGCTTCCTTCAGCTTTCCCGTTCTTATGTACCACCTCAAGAGGTCTTGGGTCCGATCCCGGCTGTGAGGGTTTTTCTCGAATTCCGACCTTAGTTCTTCCAACTTCTTTTTTTCATCATCGCCGGGCCCGTCATATTTTCCGATATCGGCAACACGATACCAGACTCGTTTCATGCGAATCATGGGTCTGCGTGGACGACGAGATCTCATTGGAGGCCTCATCTTCTCTTGAGGGAAAATCGAATCTTGACTAAACCCGCTACTGTCAGCGCCACCGCCACCGCCGAAAACCGATGCGCTCTTTCGACTCATTTTTCTTGGGGCGCTTAATGATTTCACGCCGCCACCAAATCCGGCTGATGAGCCGCTTTTGCCGGGTTCTTGGCTCAGGACCTCTGTCTCTTCTTCTTGCATTGCAGCGTCACCTGACCATTCAACGGCCGGACGGGTGTCTTCAACTCCGAACGCTTTCGCCATTGCTTCGCTTTCAAGTACCAGCAAGCTGGTGTGGCGGCTCAAGACGTGGTAGCGCTTTGAAAGCTCTACAACCTCATCTCTGTCGGTGCGGCCTGCGCTTTGTTCCAGATCGCTTATCCGCATCTCGGCCCATAATCGGGGCAAAAAGGCGTTTCCGCTGTGTGGGCGTGGTCGGAACGAGATATCGTAGCGGCGCTCAAAGTTCTCACCTTCCATCTCTCCCGTTAAAACAACTTCACCTTTGGTGTCTTTCGAGACCCTCACGGCGATAAGCTTTTCTTCGCCGGGCCATACCTCATCCAGTTTTGCCGGGGCGCTGTCGGCGACTCCTGCAGGCAGCAGCAGCCCTGCTCCACGAAGGGGCTCGGCCCACTGGCGCTGGAGTATGGTAAATGCGATGGACCTTATACTTGATCCTGCCGGGGAGGGCACGAATGACCCCCCGCCTGTTTTGGCCAGGGCCTTCATGTTCAGCTCATCAACATGTCCGCCGAGGCTCACCATTGTG
>JAABSF010000448.1 GCA_011390535.1 Deltaproteobacteria bacterium
CAGAGCTCTTATGATCGGATTGCTCATGATGAGTATAAAGCCGACCTCACCGGTAAATATGATGTTGTGGTTTTTGATGAGTACCAGGGGCAAGAGCTCCCCTCTCCCGGAAATTATTTGATCTTTGATCCCGACCCGGAAAAGAGCCCTATCCCGGTGGAAAAACAGCTGGATAATCCCCCGATATTTTGGCCTTCTCAGCCGAAGCATAAACGGCATCAGATAATGCAGTATGTCACAATAAAGAATGTCAACACCGTTAAGAGTTCTGTTTTTAAGCTGGGTAAAGATGATGAGCCCTTGATGATGACGGATGAGAGAGGGCCGGTTTTCGCGGCGGTGCGTCGCCAAAAAGGTATGAGGGTGGTGGTCGTGGGGTTCTCTTTAAGGCAGACGGATTGGGTCATTCGTGTATCATTTCCGATCTTTATTCTTGATGTGCTGAGTTGGTTTGCAGGTGATGATCCTCGCTTGATACCCACCTTTCAAACCGGCAGAACTTGGAGAATCCCGGTTGATGTTGCGGGAGATAGTGTTGAAGCCATAGGCCCCAAGAGAGACAAGATCCAAGTTCCGGTACAAAGAGGCGAGGCGCTTCTTTACGGCCGCAGCATAGGTTATTACACATTGTTTCCAGGCAAGCAGCGGCTGAAGGTGGCGGCGAATCTCGCCAATGTCCATGAGAGTGATATCCAAGTTCCCGATGCGCTTTGGCTTGGAGGCAGGAAATACGGGCGCAAGATTCCTGCGGCGGATCTGTCTCAAGGGCCCAAAGGGGAGAAAGAAAAAGCCTCTGTCTCCATTTGGGTTTTGTTGGTGTTATTGATGCTGGCCGGCATCGGGTTGATAATTGCGGGGCTTGTTGCAGGGCCTTCCGGGCCGGTTTGGGTGTTGCTTGGGTTGTTGTGTTTGTGCATAGGAATTGTGGCTCTGATTTACTATCAAGGAGTGTATCTGTGGACGGCGCTTCTTGTAGGTGTCATGGTGGTTTTGGTGGCCGAGTGGCTCACTTATCACCGGAGGGTGACAGTATGAAAAGAGCTGAGCCGGTCTCTGTATGGTTTAGTTGAATAAGAATAGAAAGTGAAAATGTGTGGTTTTGCTTGGGTGTAGAAAAAAAGTTTTTCAAATGACAAGTTTCAATGAATATCGATGTGAGGGCCGTTAAGAAATGCACCGCGCCACCAGAATAAAAATTTGGGTGCTGATATGTCTATTGGCCTTGGCTGTGTTTGGCGGGCTTTATTTTTATTACATCTGGTATTTGAACCACACAACTCTGAATGTATCATTTAGAGGGCAGACAGTTACGTTTCAAGATCTGAGAATGATTTTCCCGATTTTGGCGGTGCCGTTGATATGGCTGGTGGGTGCCGTGTCCCTTTCAGATTTGAGCCGTCCACAGCAGGTCTTGTCTGCGTTTTTTAGAAGCCTCATTTTGGTAGCGCTTGGTCTGGCTCTGGCTCGTCCGGTTAGAACCGAGAAGCGCTCGGTCGTCTGCACTGTTTTTTTGGTTGATACATCCGCCGGAGTTTCAGATGCTCAAATTGCGGAAGCCAGGCGATTGATTCAACGTGCCATTGACGAAAAGGGTGATAACTTGGTGCGGGTCATCACTTTTGCGCGGCGTCCCCGTCTTGTGCCCATCCGTAAAGGTAAACTGGGCGGAATAAAAAGGTTCAAGGGTTCCGCCGCCGAAGCAACCAATATACAAGCGGCGCTTCAGCTTGCATACGGCCTTTATCCCGGTGACACGGTAAAGAGGATGGTGATCTTTTCCGATGGGTTGGAAACAATCGGCGACGCCTTGTCTGAAGCATACAGGGCCTCGGAGGTAGGAATAAAGATCCATCATTGGAGCTTTGAAGCTCCTCCAAACGATGAAGTGCTGGTAAAAGAGGTGAAGCTGCCTGAGAAGGTGGAGATTGGTAAACGGTTCGATGTCACAGTGGATGTTTATTCGAATCACTCTACCGAGGCCCGCTTTTACCTTAAGCACGGCACTTCGCCCGATGATATGTATTGGAATGAGCTTCAATCTTCGAAATCGGTCCAGTTGAAGCCCGGTCTTAATGTGGTGAAGTTTCCTACGATAGTTCATGAGCCCGGTTTGGTTGCTTATACGGTGGAGATGCGTCTCCCGAAAGTTGTTGTGGGTGGTGGAGGAGGGGAAAAATCAAGAGGTGAAGGATCCGAAGTCGAATCGGAAGATGGAGCGGAAGATAAAGATGGCGATGACAAGGGATTACCGAGAGAGGAAGTTGCCTCCGGGGAGGATTCAACCTCAAAAGGTGAAAAAGCGCCCACATCAGAGCAGAGGGTTGTCAGAGATAGTGTAAAAGCAAACAATCGCGGAGTGGCGATTATGACCATCCGCGATAAGCCGCGCATTCTTGTTGTTGAAGGGGGACGGAGAGGTCACCTGGACAAATTCCTTCATGCTTTGAGACAGGAAGATTTTCGTGTAGAGCTGAGAGGGAAACACGGTGTGCCTTCTTCTCCTTGGGGGCTGAAAAAATTCCACTGCGTCGTTCAGTCGGATGTGATGGTCTCTGCCATGGGGTTGTCTCAGATGGCCGCCATAGATCGCTATGTGAAACAGTTCGGTGGTTGTTACATAATGGCCGGAGGAGAGAACTCTTTTGGATCGGGTGGATATCAAGGGAGCCGAATCGAACGTATCCTCCCGGTACGTATGGACACTGAGAGGCGGCGCCGCACACCATACATCGCCTTGGTGTTGGTCATTGATCGTTCAGGTTCAATGTCGGGACAGCGCATAGAATTGGCGAAAGAGGCTGCTAAGGCTTCTACCGAGGTGCTGGCAAGCAATGATCTCATAGGGGTTATCGCCCACGATACCAGGGCGATCCCTATAGTTAATTTGCAACGTGCCGCCAACAGACTGCGGATTTTTTCTTCTATCTCTTCACTTACCGCCGGCGGTGGGACCTCGATTTATCCGGCAATTAAGATGGCATACGATTGGCTTCAGACAGCTAGGGCAAAGGTTAAGCATGTAATTGTTTTGTCTGATGGTTATTCTTCCAGAGACGGTCTGTTTGAAACAGTGGAAGAGATGAGAGAGCGGGGGATTACTGTTTCTACTGTAGGTGTCGGTGGTTCTGTGGACACTTCTCTGCTTCAAGGAATAAAGGATCGAGGCGGCGGACGCTACTATCACACAAATGATCCGAATAATATCCCTAAGCTCTTTGTAAAAGAGACCCGCGAAGTTGCTCGGCCAAGTATTCAAGAGGGAGCATACACCGCAGTATTATCCAAAAACGCTGATTTTTTGAAAAACACCGGGATTACCTCGGTTCGCTATTTCCGTGGCTATAACCCGACGAAACCAAAGCCCCGGGCTGAATTGTTTTTGTCTGTGAGCCCTACGGGTGAT
>JAABSF010000449.1 GCA_011390535.1 Deltaproteobacteria bacterium
AAGATTTTTGTTTCAGGAAAAAGATTCATCAGCCGGGTAAAAAACAGAGCGGTCTCGCTCCAGTTGCCCGGCTTGCGGATGCCGCTTCCTGTGTGGGCGTGTAGGCCGATGACATGGGTGTCGTTTTCTTTAGAGCGTTGAGCCAGCTCTTCAAAATCGCTCTGCGGTATTCCAAACTTTGAATGTGCGCCTGCGGTGTGCACGTGCTTGTGATGACCACGCCCCTGACCAGGATCGAGTCGGGCCAGGATTTCCCGGCAGGTAAACACCTCAGGCCACGCCACCAGTGGATAGAGGCTGTCCAATGTGACGTGAACTCCCAGCTCAAAAGCGTATTCATATTCTCTGCGTGGGGCAAAATTAGGCGTAAACAAAATTCTTTTCGGGTCGAGGTTGGAGCCGATGGAGAAAACCTCATCCAGGTGCTCCAGCTCCCCGATGGACACGCATTCAAAACCGAACCCGGCCTTTTCAATCTCTTGAAGCACCGGGGGGTGCCAGTTTGCCTTCACTGCATACAACACTCGGTCAACGGCACGAAGACCATTCAGATCCTTGATGCGCTCATGCAGGGTATTGCGGTCATAGACAAAGGCCGGTGTCCCTTCTTGTGCTATGTTCAAAAGTTCTTGCGTTCGATGGTTCCACCACGCCAGGACTTCGGTTCGTTTTACCGTCTCGTGCCGATCAAACAGCTCTCGCCATGAAGGCCCGAACATATAACCGCCGCCTCCTTCTTCCAGCAACAGCTCGTGGAGTTTTTTGACGAGGCGGGGGGCTTCTTCTTCGTCCACCACGAAGGAGAAATTCAGATCATTGCTGGCTTGGCTCACCAGGTGAACCCTCTTCTCCTCAAAAACCTTCATCGTGGGCCCCAGCTCGTGCATAATGGTTCGAATATGTCGGCCAACCAGATTGACAATGGCGCAAGGGCCGATGGTTCGCACTGTGCAAATCTCGCTCAGCTCCGCAGTCAGTGCGTCGATGGTTTTCCCTTCCAGCGCTTGGATGTTGGCGTCCAGTGACACTGTGACGTTTGTCTCGGAGGTGGACACCATATCAATGGATAGTCCGGCTCGCTTGAAAACTGAAAAAGCCTCCACCAAAAAGCCGACCTGTTGCCACATGTCGATGGCGTCCATTGAGACGAGCAACACGCCCGATTTATTGGATATGCATTTTACATGTGCCGAAACCTCTTTGGCCTCCTTGCTGATTGTAGTGCCGGACATCTCGGGTGTATGAGTGCAACGAATCAGCAACGGAATGTTTGCATCCCGCAGGGGCGCGATACAGCGTGGATGAAGAACGGCTGCCCCGCTGGTGGTAATTTCCTGCGCTTCTTCATAATCCAAGGTTTTGATTAACCTTGCCTCGGGGACCTCGTAAGGGTTGGCGGTAAATATTCCCGGCACATCGGTCCAGATTTCACACCTCAGCGCCCCCAATGCGCTTGCGAGATACGCCGCCGAGGTGTCCGAGCCGCCTCTGCCCAACAGAACTGTCTCCCCTGCGTGGTTGGATGCGATGAACCCTTGAGTCAAAACCAGATCTGCTGATCGTGGAGAGGAGCTCTCTGCAGAAGCAGAAGCTTTCTTTGTAAAGAACATATCGTTCAGCTTCTGAATTAACTCCGTGTTTTGCTCACATGAACAGACCGCATTTGTGTATTGCTGAAGCTCGCTCACCCGAGGGTCATTTCGGGCGGTCAACATCCGGCGAGCGTCCATCCAGACGGGCGAAAGTGATTTGCTCTGGAGGAATGCCGCTCCCAGCTTTGTGAGCATCAGCTCACCGAAGGCCATTATGCGAGCACGGATTTTTGCGCCTGCGTCTCCTGTGAGAGAAATCCCTAACGCCAACCGAGACAGTTCTTCGAACTCTTTTGCAAGCAACGATTCACACCCTGTCTTCTTCAAAGATTCCCTGCCGCTGTTTTCATCGTTTTTGTCGATGTTGGTAATATTCGTTGACCCCTTGGGACCTCCGTTTTCGAGTGTGGTTTTATCGGTTTTCTCCAACCCGAGTTTTTCAGCCAAATCGCGGTGTGCTGCTTTGATCTCCTCCAGGGTCTTTTCATATCTATCGCCGGCGCACGCTCTCTTGATCAATGTTTCCAGCTTGTCCGACATACCTGAGAGCGCGGAGCAAACCACCACGGGTTTAAGCCCCTCACATTTGTATTTTCTTACAATGTCGCCGATGACATGCCAGTTTTCAGCCGTTGAAACGCTGGTGCCGCCGTATTTCATTACGACAAAGGGAGATTCTTTGGATGAGCACATGGTCGCTCCTCTTTCTACATGTCTATATGTCTATATGTAATTTTTGCCGAGCACTTTTACAGCACTTATGCCGAGCACTTTTACAGCACTTATGCCGAGCACTTTTACAGCACTTATGCCGAGCAACTTTTACAGCACTTATGCCGAGCAACTTTCTTTGCCGAGCCACTATCTTTGCCGAGCAACTTTAAAGTGCGCGTTTGTAACGCATCTTCAAAATGCAACCTATAAATACATCTCTACAATTCAATACCTTTGGGATTATGTTGCTTCGCCGACCCCTGAAACAACATCTTCAAGGCGTTGCTTTTATCATTTAATCAGCTTTTTGTTTAGGCACTGTGTATAAAAACAGGTTGTGGGTTTTGCCTTTGTTTTTCATGGCCACTTTTTCGTCATGGTCCCACTCATACATATGGAACTCATGGCAGACCACTCTTGTGCCTGGTTTCAGGGAAGTTTTCAAGATAGGCTCGAGCTTTTTAACAAGATCCGGGAAAAGATAAATCATGACCACTGTGGCTTTACTGAGGTCCTCTTCAAAAACACTTCCCAGCTTAAAATCCACCCGATCACTCACTCCGTTTATTTTGGCGTTCTCCTCAGATTCTCTAATTCTTTTTGGGTTTATATCTATGCCGACACCTTTTGATCCATATTTCTTGGCGGCGGTTATCACTATTCTCCCGTCTCCGCAGCCCAGATCATACACAACATCTTTTTTTGAAACCTGCGCCATCTTTAACATTTTATCTACAACAGGTTGAGGAGTGGGATGGTATAAAAGCTCAATTCCGAATTTATCCACCGGGTCGTACATGTGGTAAAAAGAAGCGATATCGGGCCTTTCTTTGAAATTAAACCCGGTGTCCAGCTCAAGATCCAGATCAAGACCCAACGAGAAAGAGCCCTTTTTGCCTCCAGGACGAGGTGTCGAGAGTTTTTTTGTAGATGATGGTGGGGTAAAAGGCTTCCCGGCCCCTTTGACTTCAGTTGCTCGAGGAACTCGATGTTCGTCATTGTCGCCCTTTGTATCTCCTGTCCTCTCTGAGCGTGGATCGGAAGATTCACGACTTACCGAAGAGTCGCCGTCATTTTCTACCATGGGG
>JAABSF010000051.1 GCA_011390535.1 Deltaproteobacteria bacterium
TTCCGATCTGTCCAATCTCCTGAGAACATCATCAGAGAACTCCCGGCGCCCAAATTCCTTCAAGCTTTGAAGCACCAGGTCATGAGTTTCACCATCTAAACCGTTTTTCGGTTCACCGAACAAACCTTGACATGCGTGACGGGACATCACCCCTCCTTTTATTCACTCCCAGCGCTTCAATGTGCTGAAATTACAATTCTTATTTGATCCACCGGGAGCAACATAAAAAATCAATCTAAAAAGACCTCGGCATAAGAACACACTGGGCCGGGTCACCAGAACAATGATGACGTAGAGGAACAAGCAAATCATGTGCCACAAAAAAGCCACCCCCTGCAGCCTGTATTGAATAACTATCGTTTGCCTTAAAAGAGCGTCTAACGCTTTAATAATGTGGCGATTTCGGCTCTGCAGAAAGTCAGGGCTAATAAACCCACGGAACATCTTCAGGAGAAAGGGGTCGTTGATTGGTGCGTTTGTTTTTTCGCAGTAACGAAGAATTCGCACTAAGGGTCCTAAGCCCTGACCCAGACAAAAAACTGAAAGAGAATAAAAACTCTCCGTAGTAGTTATAGTGGTCGGAGACTAAAAAGGGCGAGAGAAAAAGAGCGTCCAAAGGAGAGATTTTAAGACGAGAGATTTTAATTAGACGAGAGATGTTCATCGTCGAGCTGTAAAACAAATCATCAAATAATGCGTTATATGTTTCCAGCACAATCAATTAAAATGTAGAGAAAACTTCTCAAAAGTGAACACATAAAATGAATATCAAAAATGGGACCATCGAACCTGAAAAGATAATCAATATCCGTTCTGAGCTGCCCTATCAAAAACAATCCGTTGTATCCAGAGCCCTTTTGGAAATAACTTCAGGAAACATCGACATCATGGCCCTGGATGAAGGTTTGGGGATTTCTGAACATGTCTTTAAGTTGGATGGTTTGCTGATAGTGCTGGAAGGAAAACTCAATATAAAGATGATCTCCGGAGAGTTCATTTTGGACAAGGAAGAAGCGCTGCTGATCCCGGCATGCAAAGCTCACTCCATTCACGCAGTTGAAAGAACAAAAGTTCTAATTATCACTTTTAAAGATATGGACGAATGAATTCTGCAGAGCCTGCACAGGAAGAAACAGACAAAATCCAGAGGTACCTCAAAAAAACTTCGAAATCAGAGGAGCCTCAAAAAAACCCTCGAAATTAACGCATAAGCATTGTTCTTGTTCTATTATTGTGACTCGAACCCGTATCTAATGTTCCATAACTGATAATCACGAGGCCCACCCGTGGGGTCTATCGCCCCCAGGCCACGACCCCCAATATCTCTATCTATAATCAGGATTTTTGATAAAAACAAAAAAAATGCGCCCATTACCCTCATTTTCACCCCGCATCCGTTGACACAGCGAAGTAAAAAAGGATAATATCAGGGTCTATTAGGGTCTGAAGCCCCCAGCCGGCTTGGCGCAGCCCAGGTTTGTTACAGTCCCGGCTCATCTTTGCGACAGGAGAATATCCCTGTCTGAGCTTAAGGCTGAGCACTGGTGGTTCTTGTGCTCTTTTGTTTTTTTCTATCTGTGAATTCATCAATCGGAGCCTAAAACATGGTTCAACAGCCGGTCTCTTTCGGCAAATATATGCTCTTGGAACGGATCTCCGTTGGAGGAATGGCTGAAGTATTCAAGGCCAAATACTCTGGTGTGGAAGGTTTTCAAAAAATCCTCGCCATCAAACGGATCCTGCCTTCTCTCACCGATGACGCTGAGTTCATCAGAATGTTCATCGATGAAGCGAAAATAGCCGGGCAATTAAACCACGCCAACATTTGCCAAATTTATGAGCTGGGCAAAATCAACCAGCATCATTTTATCGCGATGGAGTACATATGGGGTAAAGATCTCCTCCAGATCTCCAACCGCTACAAAAAAATGCGTCAGACCATGCCTTTTTCGCAAGCCTGCTATATCCTCGGCAAGGCATGTGAGGCCCTGGACTACGCACACAAAAAAAAGGACGCCCATGGACGCCCCATGAGCATCATCCATAGAGATGTAACACCTCAAAACATCTTAATCTCTTACGAGGGCGAGGTAAAACTCATCGACTTCGGGATCGCGAAAGCCAGAGACAGATCTGCGAAAACCAAGGCAGGTGTGCTAAAGGGAAAATTCGGCTACATGTCGCCGGAGCAGGTACGAGGGCTGCCTCTCGATCAACGCTCCGACATTTTTTCCATGGGTATTCTGCTCTTTGAGACCACCACAGGACAGAGGCTTTTTGATGGTGAGACCGACTTTGTAGTCTTGGAAAAAGTACGCAACGGCGAAGTTCCCAGGCCATCAAGTGTCAATCCCCAGATCCCGCGAAAGCTTGAATCCATCTTGATGAGAGCTCTCCAACAAGATCCTGATGACAGATACCAAACAGCAGGAGAACTGCACCAGGCACTGCAATCGTTTATGATGACACAGCGCCCGGTTTATTCTGCTAAATTAATGTCGCAGTGGATGTCCAAAACTTTTGCGGCGGACATCCGCCGGGAAAGAGTATCTCTGGAGCGCTGGTTCAAAGGAGACGAAAGTAGTGGCAGCCCTTCGGCAACATCACCACGAAGAAGACAGCCGACCATTCAGCATAAAGCTGCCGCTCCGCCGCCGCCACCCCGTGCGGCCGCACCACCTCCGGTGCCGACGGATGATGATGACTCGGACGCAACGATAATAGACGACGAAGGCCGGATGGCGCCACTGCAACCCATCTATGACGAACCACAGAAAAGAGCACCGACGCCTTCCGCCGCCCCGCCATCAGTGCCTCATCCAGAGAGAGAAGTTGTGGATGAAGAGGAAGAGCCTCTGGGGGACCAGTCTACGGTGATGTTGGAAGAAGGGGAAAACCCCATGGCTGCGATTCAAGAACAAGCCACCCAGATGCTCGATGAAGATGATCCTGATCGTCCGGATATGCAGGCCGTTTTAGATAAAATAGCATCCTCTAAAGAAGAAAGCGCCTCGGCTGCACCCAACCAAACATCGCCAACACCAGCGAAACTTGCGGCCGACAGCTCCTCTGCGCCTCCACAGACCGGCGTCCCGTCACCCGCATCAAATCAACCTTCTACACCTTCGACTGCGGGCATCGCACCCATAGGAGGTGTAGCGTCCAGTCACCCGGGGCTCAAACCAGCGGTGGATCACAAAGCATTGGGCACCTCCGTCCCGGGAAAAAAAAGAACGATCCTCAGAGATCTTGCAATAGCGCTTCCTGTTGCAGCAGCCTTCTTTGCTCTTGGCGCATTCGCAATGAAACTACGGGGTTCGCAAAAAGCCGCCTCTGCAGTTCAGAAAGGCACGATTGTTATCGGAGTTCGTCCGGACACCAAGGCAAAGATATCTCTGAACAACAACAAAAGCGCAGAAATAACCGGAGCGGATATGGCTGTCTTCGATGACATCAATCAAGGCTCCCACGTAGTGAAAATCGAAGCTGAAGGTTTTAAGGCAAAAGAGTTCCAATTATCCGTAGACAAGGGAGGTGTAACCACAAAATCCGTCATCCTGGAGAAGCTGAGACAGCCTTCTGTGCTGAACCTGAACATCAGCCCCCAAGAGGCAAAGGCGATAGTCCGGATCGACAACGAAAAGATCCCCAGCGATGCTCTTGGTGAACCCATACCGCTTCCTTTCGACAAAATGGTTAAGGTCGAAGTTTTCGCGTTCGGTTACAATAGTTTCGAGAAAACCATTTCAGAAACCGCCGACGAGAAGATACCGCTGGATGTAAAATTGAAAAAGGCCGAGCAACCCATGATACAAATAGACAGCGAGCCTGAAGGAGCCGCTGTTTTTCTGGACGGCGAAGAGAAATGTAAAACACTCTGTCGTCTGACGGATCTGCCTTTGAAAAAACCAATAACCTTGTCGGTAAAAAAAGAAGGTTTTCACCCTCAAAAGTGGAAGATGTCTTTCAAAAAGGGAGATGCGGGCAAAGACCTTTTAGCTGCATTAAAGCCTGTCGAGAAGGCGGACGCAGACCCTTCGGGCGAAGAAGAAAAAGAAGAGTCCGCGCTTGCCGAGAAACCTGAAGAAACTCAAGAAGAAGACACCGAAAACACACAGACAAAGTCGAAAACAAGAGACCGCAAGAAACCCACGACCAGGCAACGCCATAAAACAAGACCTAGAACGAGAGAGCGGCCTCGCCCCAGACCGCCACGGCCACAGGCTCCCAAAGACGATTGTGATTCCCGCTGTCCTTCCAAGACAAAGGGATGTCTCTGGGTAAACTCGCAACCGCGTGCGAGGGTACATATCGGAGGTAAAGACACTGGAAGAAACACTCCCATATTCGGTAACCGGGCGCTTCAATTGAAACCCGGCTATCACAGGGTTACCTTTGTTACACCCGATGGGAAGAAACACAAATTCGGCGTCAACGTAAAAGCCTGTAAGGTCAGCCGTCTGGTCCGACGACTCAAGTGATGAAGAAACGAAGAACAATTCCTCCACGGCGTCGTTTACGTCTCTCTTCATTTGACGTAAACGCTATCAGAAGTTTACTGCGTGGAGAATCCGTTATTGACTGGCACAGACTTCACTTTGAAAATGAAAGAGAAGTAGCCAGGTTTTTGCGCCTGAACGAGTTTCATGTCGAAGTCCGGGCCGACATGGAATATCTGGACAGCCTGAGAGAAGAAGCCGTCGATTATCTGCGGCGGACGTTTTCTCTGAAAATCCCACTTTATTTAGCTGAGGAGATACCTGCAAAAGAGCTCCTGCTCAAAGCATCCGAAAACGGAAAAAACAAAGACAGACTCACGGCATGTACAATACTGAAAATAATGCTCATCCTCCACCATCTGGACGGTCACGAGGTTGACTACCGTTTACCCGTTTCAAGGGATGAATTGACCAGTCTCGTAGAGGCCAAAGTAGTACAAGTTGTAGAAGAAATCCGTGCAGCCGATGTACCTGTCATAGAGTTTTCTTGGAGCCGGAAATCCCGGGACAGCCTTATAACCAAGCTGCTATCTAAAAGAGACACAATCGCGTCAAAGGTTTATGACCGTCTACGTTTCAGGATCATTGTAAAAGAAAGAGCTCATCTTGTGCCTTTACTTTGGGAGCTTCTACACAGACTAATCCCTTTTAATTACATAATCCCCGGGGAAAGTGACAACAGCCTCTTACAAACACATGACATTGAAAGTTATATTCAAGAAGATGTCCGCAACATCAAGCAAAATAACGCTAAGGGTATTCCGGACGAAATGTTTGTAGAGCTCAAATCCGGCCCCTCGAATGAGTTTTCCAGCCCAAACTACAGAATCATAAATTTCGTAACGGATCTTCCCATAAGGGTCGAACCTTTCATGAATCGAGTTCCCATGATGGAATGGGATCGCCTTGTACCCATGACCTTTGTTTTAGCGGAATTTCAAATCGCAGACTGGGCAACAGCTAAATCCAATGAACAGGGAGACTGTAATCACGAGCTATACAAAACAAGGCAGTTAGAGACGGTCAAGAAGAGACTTTTGAATGACGGGTTCCATGATAGCAAAGCAAAAAGACAAAAAAAGAGCCGCAACAGGTCTTCTCCAAAACTGGATGGTGAGTTGATTGAAATCAAGAAATGGGAGGAGTCCAAATCTAAGGAAGAGCTTCCCTAAGAAACATATACTCCCCTAACATGATGACTTGATGACTTGATGACTTGATGACTTGATAACTTTGTGACTTGATGACTTGATATCTTTGTGGCTTGATGACTTGATATCTTTGTGGCTTGATGACTTGATATCTTTGTGACTTGATGACTTGATATCTTTGTGACTTGAATTGCCCCTACGTCCAGAATGGGTTATCGAGCAAAATGCTGAGCATTCAACTCCAGGGTGTGGCTTCAGAGACCAAAGCCTTGGTTAATTTGTAAACCGCAGACCCAAAGTTTTTGATGCAACACAAATATCTCAAATCCCAAGGAAGCAAGCCGACAAGTATTTTTTTGGCCTTCTTGTTGATTCCCCTATTTACCTGTGGTTGTTCACCTGCAACAAATGTTCAAGGCCGCAGCGAAAAACCCCGCAAAGTCGAATCAACCAGCAAAGTCGAATCAACCAGCAAAGTCGAATCAACCAGCAAAGTAGAATCAACCAGCAAAGTAGAATCAACCAGCAAAGTCGAATCAACCAGCAAAGTCGAATCAACCTCACAAGTAGCAACAAACAAACAAGATCTTACCAAACAAGTTCCGGAAAAAGCACGAACCAAGAATTCAGAAAGAATTGTAGAGGTTGTTCGCAGACGATCAATGTTCGGAGAAGCCATCGTCTTTGAACAAGGAGGTTACCGTTGCCTGGCGTTTAATGATCCACAAGAGATGCAGTCATGCGCGAAGAAAAACGGAAACCTTGATTTCCGTTTCGAGTATATAGAGATGATGTTCGTCGCTTCACTAATCCCCCGAAACCTAAAACGTGTATTAGTTTTGGGGCTCGGCGGCGGTTCACTCCCCCGCCTTATTTCAGCTTTTTATCCCAAAACGGTGATTCATATAGTTGAGATCGACCCTACAATAGTAAAGTTAGCTAAAAAATACATGGGATACAAACCCCAAAAAACAACACGCCTTTTCATTCAAGACGCTGCAAAATTTGCAAAAAATAAAGCTAAACTAAAAAAAAGGACCCCCTCTTTTTCGGGCTACGACCTGATATATGTCGACTGCTATGATGACGATGACATCCCAAAGCATCTACTTACCCAAAAGTTCATCAAAAATCTGGCTCAGCTCGTCAACAGAAAAGGCATCATCTCAATCAACCTGGCTTATGATGCACCTCACTATTCAACTACGGTTACTCGTTACACCGATATTTTCAAAAAAGCATGGCTCATGAGGGGAATCCGATCGGGAAATCACATCTTAACAGTCTCAAACGCGTTCCCCCCATCTAAAGATATCCTGAAACGAGCCGCTGCCGTGGATAAGAAAAACAAAATCCCTTTTTCAGCAAAAACCACCTTGAAAAAATTCGGCGGCCCCAAGAATTAAATATCCCCCTTGCCGCGCCTCCTCCACGCGCCTCCTCCAACGGCAGAGATTTTGCGCACAGCTTTAATCAAGATCTTTCAAACTATCCTTACTCATGGGTAATGCATCAATCACCGGCACTTCACCTGAGAGGAGCTTTTTTGCTTGGATCCGTCTAAAAGAAGAAGCTTCGTCTCCTCTCTGCCAAAGATCAAACCACCCCTCAGCGGGAGAGACAATAACCGACATCAAAGTTCTACTGTTAAACACCGGGGCTTTATTCAAAGCCCCTTTCAAATCATCCAACCCAAGAGGCGTACCCTCCATAAAAGTAGCTGCGTTGCGCAAGACTTTGAGTCTGGCTCGGGAGTTCTTTGTAGACCCCATCTGAAGCTTTTTCATGGTCGATGACAAAAAATGATTTGTAGAAGCCAGCACCTCATGGACCGGCTTGCGAATAGATGTCTTTGAAGCAGTGTATTCTATAACACCTGCGCCGCTCCGTGCATCCAATGCGGTTATGATAAAACCACTACAACGCCGTTTGGTCTTTAATTCATCTAAAAACTCCTGTGCTGTTTTCGCCTTCTGCAGAGCATCCCTCAATATGAGTGGTGTAGGAGTGCACAAACGCGCTGCATCCTTGGATGCAGAGACATTCATAGAGACCGCCACTCCTTTTGAATTCAAACCGGTCAAAACTCCAAGAAAACCGGGATAAGTATAGTTGGCATAGCTCTTCTTCCCGGGCGTTCTGACCACTACAAAAACAGCCAACCCGTTTAAATCCGGAGGAGCGGGCCAATCCAGATTTCTGGCCAACAGGGGTTTAGCCGACGTAGCCTTAGCCGTCACTCCTACTGTTGAGCATGCAGATGATAAGGAGTCGACATGTGCATTCAGCACCAATATATCTTTGTAAGAGACACCCGCCGCCTCAGCCATGGCCTTCATCTCTGTCTTCATCTCTTCGCTTATGAACTCTTCCGCGCTCTCCGCAACAACTCTCACTATACTCCGCCCGCCCATATGTGAATATAGAAAACCGTAAACGTACTTCTTGACAATCCTGCGGATCTCTTCTTTCAATAAAGTCCCCTGCAACCTCCCCCGTTTCTGAGCATCCCCTTCCAGCACCAATACCTTCACGCCTTCCATTTCCGATAGAGGCGCTATGGGCTTGGCCTTTGCCTTGGCGCTGGGTTGAGAAACCTCTTTAGACTCTGAATCCGCCCGGCCGGCCTCTCGCTCCCCAACATCCGGCTTCTCAGATGCAGAAGACTGAGAACTCTTCTTTACACATCCCCCGACAAGCAGAAAACACAAGAGCAGTAAAATGAAAAACCTCGACGCCAAGCCACCCCATCTTGAAGCGAGACCACCACTTAAGCTAAATAACCCATGAGCCTCCAGGCCACATTCCATCGGCTCCAACGCTTCTTTGGAAACAATATTCAGTTTCCTCATATTAATTCGTTTCCCGGGCAACGACATCGAAACCCCCTTTGATAAAAAAAGTGATTTTTTTCAACTCTGCAATCCAAATCAAAGCTTAACTTCATTGCCATAACAAAAGCGGACTATAAAATAACCATTCTAGAATGCAAACATTTCAGTGACCGCCCAAATACCACCATCCCTGATTTCATGTAAACCTCTGAGCAAAAAAAACCTTACTCCTGTTCTGTTCCCCTCGGATTTTTATTAAAACTTGTTGCGAGCTGAAATTTATCCGAACCACGCCGGTGAAAGTAGCCTGCAATTGCCCTGCTCCCCGACTGTTTATCCGAGTCAGACTTCGTGTCAATCTTCGTGTCGATCTTCGTTGCCATCCTTCACCTTGCAGCAAAGGTATTTCGCTGGTACCAAACTGAGGTGTCTCTTGTCGGTGCCCCAAAGCAATTCCATGCGTGCGCTGAGGGTTTCTTCGAAATAGTCCACGCGGAGCCGGTACCAGCCCTTGGAAAGTCGTACCTTTTTACAGGCACGACGGTAAGGGCCGGCGGTCCAATCATTGATCAAGAGTTCTCGGTCCAGAAAAACGCGGGCGCCGTCATCAACACCCACACAGATGTAACGCGGGCCGGTCTTCGGGGCACGGATGAAACCATCCCAGCGTATGCTGAAATGGTCGGCATTTACACCCGGCGCCGGAGACTTTCGGGTGTTGATGTTGATCTGCCGATCCACCCTTGCAAGGATCCGTTTGTCGAAATCTTTGCCGTTGTAATATGTGCCTACGATGCCGCCCGGGTACGTGATTTCACCGGGATCCACCCCGGAAACCCGAGAGCGAAAGAAAAAATAGAGATACACCGCGATACATGCAAAAAACACCGGCAACATGAAAATTATTATACGGCGGATTCTATGGGCCCGGACAACCTCTTTTTCAGTGGAAAGTTTCATGGAGATAAATCTTTCCATTCGGTACAAGATGTGAGTGATCTCTGAATAACGAGGGATTCCTGATACAGAATCCCTTTGCCGGCGAAGGTAAAGCATTACTTCTTCAGATCCGGGCACCGTAGAATCAGTGTAAGGCTCGTCGAAAAGGCCAGTATCATCGTCCTTGCCAACGTCCGTGTTATCGTCCTTGCCAACGTCCGTGTTATCGTCCTTGCCAACGTCCGTGTTATCGTCCTTGCTAACGTCCGTGTTATCGTCCTTGCTGTTGAACTTTTTCCCGTGTGATGCATACAACCACTCCAGAGCTTCCCGCAATACTTCATTTGTAAACCTGGATGCAAGATCTTGCGGCAAATCAGGTGTGCGTTGAATCCATGTTATGGTTGCCCTCAAGCCACGGAACCGTCGAAACACATGCCTTCGGATCTCCCGTATATCATCATCGTATTCACTGAGTCGGGTGCATGTGTCCATGGACATGATGTTTGCAAGTGTCTCCTTGTGTCTTGAATGAGATGTCATGGTCAACTCCACCATAGTCGACCGAACGAAAGTATCCAGACCAGACCTATGGAAACGGCGAAAACCGTAGCGCGCAGGCTAAACCGCCTACGAGCGCCGAGTCGATCTACAAAATGATATATGGCCACCGTCTGCCCGAGCACCATGGTCGCATAGACGGCGCTTGAAGTACGCATCGGATCTGTTGCAAAAAGATCAATCTTACTACGGGGCGGAAGTGCCGCCGCCAATGACACTATTGCTCCAATGATTACGGATGCAGCAGTCAGTGCAAGCAAGTCGTGAAAGTGCTTCTTCGCAAGATAGCGAGGCAAGAGAGCAAAAAAAGCAACTACGCCCACCCCGCCTAGAACGGCACAGTACTCTACTATGTTCGTATCCATGCGATTCATGAATATCAACCGGGACAGACTTTGGTCCAATATTTCAAGGCACTCCCGCGGTTCATTCAACAGGTGTGCCGGCAAATCGGCGAGCTTACTCACAAAAAGGGAACGTGCTTCAACATCCATTGTGTTACCGGCCACATTGAGACTTTTAAGCAACGCTTCCCAGCCGCGCTGTACGAATACCGGAAGAACGGCGAAAAAAAACCCCGCAACCGCCACCCGACCATCGAAATGTCCTTCAATCCGACGTCGACGCACTATGCGTACCACAGTCCAGAGCAAAACGGCG
>JAABSF010000450.1 GCA_011390535.1 Deltaproteobacteria bacterium
TAATAGAGACAACGATAATAAAAAAACCAATGGTCCGGCTGTTTATGAGAAAACCATTATCGATAAACTAAAAACCAGATTAGAAAACATATACGCCAAAAGAAACCTGAACAACTTCGTCGACAGAGCATTCGCTTGGGTAGTAGAGGAATATTCTATCCCCAAAGCTGTTCCGGCGTTGCTGCTTGAAGGTTATACATGGGATCTGGAAAACCGGGAGTACGATACCATCTCCAGTGTTCGTGCTTACTCTGCACGTGTAGCAGCCACCGTGGGTGTCATGATGACGGTGCTCATGGAATGTCGCGACCGAAACACTTTGGCCCGGGCCTGCGATCTGGGAGTTGCCATGCAGCTTACCAACATAGCAAGGGATGTAGGTGAAGATGCACGGGTAAACAGGCTTTATCTCCCCCTAGAGTGGCTTGAAGAAGAAGGAATCGATGCCCGGCAGTGGATCAAAAAACCACTTTTTAATGAAAATTTAGGGAATGTCATCGAGAGGCTGCTTATAGAGGCCCACCGCCTCTACTCGCAGGCGGATGCCGGGATTTTTACCCTCCCGAAGGATTCCAGAACAGCCATCTGGGCGGCGAGGCTCATTTACTCCGACATTGGTCGGGTGATTCGCAAAAATAGACTTGATTCAGTCAACCGACGGGCTTTCACCACTAAAACGAGAAAAGCACGACTTCTTTTTCGTGCTTTTCTCAAAGCAAAAACCAAACGCAGCGCCCACGAAGAAGACTTGAAGGCTCCTCCACTGGAAGAGACCCGGCAGCTCGTGGAATCCATCGCAAAATAGCCGGTCATGAACTTACAGATATCGGCAATATCGATGGATGATGGATTATTGGATTGGATGAAATCGCATGGATGATCTAGCTCATTTTGAAAAGAATCTTCGGAAAGTTGTAGCCCGGCTTACCGAGGCTCCTTGCCCTCCAAAATTGGCTGAAGCCATCGAGTACTCAGTCTTCGGTTCGGGCAACCGATTAAGGCCAAGGTTGTTGCTGGCGGTGGCAAAAAGCTGCGGTAAGATGGAAAAAGAGCTATGTCTTCATGGTGCTGCCGCCGTGGAGCTTATGCACTCAGCCTCGCTTGTGCATGACGACCTGCCCGCTTTCGATAACGCCGATGTAAGAAGAGGCGCTCCATCGGTGCACGCCGCATACGGTGTAGCCACAGCCGTTCTAGTTGGCGACGCGCTGCTTGTGGGAGCCTTTAGAGCGCTGACTGAAGCAGCTACAAAATGCCCGGAGAGGGCACATAAATTAATGAAGTTACTCACGGAAACCACAGGTTGCCCCGCAGGAATAATCGCCGGCCAAGCTTGGGAACAAGAAGATAACGTCGAAGTGCTGGATTACCATCGGATGAAAACCGCTGCCTTGTTCGAAATGGCCGCCATGGGTGGAGCGATATGTTCGAATCAGGATCCCGAGGGTTTTCGTTCACTAGGTCATTATATCGGGATGGCGTACCAGACAGCGGATGATCTTCGAGATGAGCTTGGAGACACAAACGACCTCGGGAAACCATCCGGCAAAGATAAAGCGCTTAACCGCCCAAGCGTAGTTGCCAAAATGGGCGTAAAGGAGGCATCGAGTCTTTTCGAAGTTTTTCTTCAAAAGGCTATCGATTCAGTGCCTGTTTGCAACAAACCCGAAGAGCTGACACTCTTTGTGAAGGAGCTTTTAGAGCGCTTTAAGTTAAGTGGCAACATTCAAAGCAATTCAAATAAGAATTAAGAAAACTAGACGCCTTAAAATAAAATACATCAGATTCAGATTTTATATTGCGTTGAACACACACAGGAGGAAAAAATGATTTGGGGAAAAGGGGCTCAACTGGTTCCATCGAAAAACAAGGGCACAAAAGAACGTGTAACCGACAAAAAGAAAGCCGTGGTTGTAGGAGGCGGCTTGGCCGGTTTCGCATCCGCTGCGGTCATGGCGGAGCGAGGCGTTGAAGTAGTGATACTTGAAAAAAACCATTATCTTGGCGGAAGAGCCGGCGCATGGACCGAACGTCTCGAAGATGGCACGCCCTTTGAAATGGAGCGTGGTTTTCATGCTTTTTTTCGTCAATATTATAACCTGCGCCGTTTCCTGAAGCGAATTGATCCCGGCCTTCACAATCTCCTCCCTTTGGAAGACTACCCCCTTTTCGGCCCCAAAGGAGACCCGGAATCCTTCTCGGGGCTACCCAAACACATACCATGGAACGTTTTGGAGCTGATCCATCGCACGCCCAGGATGAGCTTTCTAGATATGATGAAGGTCAACAAAACCAGAGCACTCCAGATGTTCGGCTATGATCCCCAACAGACCTATGCGCGATATGACAACATGACAGCCAAGGATTATCTCGATTCGCTGGGTTTTCCGCCTGATGCGCGAGACATGCTCTTCAACGTCTTCGCCCACTCTTTTTTCAACCCGGAAGATAAATTTTCAGCCGCCGATTTATTAATGATGTTTCATTTCTACTTCATCGGAAATCCTGAAGGGTTGATCTTCGATGTTCTGGAAGAGCCTTTTTCAACTTCTCTTTGGCAACCGCTAAGAAGATACGTCGAGGATCGCGGGGTGCGCATTTTGACCGAGAGAACGGTCACTTCAGTGGAGATGACAAGCGAAGAGAGCTTCCGCGTACATCTGGAAAATTCAAACGAACCAGTAGAAGGAGACTTATGTGTTTTATCCGTCGACGTCCCGGCGCTTAAATCAATCATGGAAAAATCTCCCGACCTGACGGGCTCTCCCTCGTTCAAAGCATCCATCGATAGTTTGGATGTCACGCTTCCTTTCGCAGTCTGGCGGCTGTGGACGGATCGTCCCCCGAGCCCCAAGAGAGCGCCTTTTGCCGGAACTACAAACCTTGGATACCTCGACAACATCTCAATCTATGAACGTTTCGAAGGTGAGAGCCGGCGGTGGAGCCTTGAAACAGGTGGCTCAGTGGTTGAGCTACATGGATACGCTGTCCCTGAAGGCGCATCCGAAGAGGAGATTAAAAGCGATCTTAAAGCAAATATGGAGTTAATCTACCCCGAAATGCGCGGAGTAGAGATACTTGAAGACAGGTTTATCCTTGCGCAAGACTGCCCCTCTTTTGGACCACGCATGGCCTCTTTGAGGCCGACAATCGAAACTCCGGTAACAGGTTTGGCGCTGGCAGGAGATTTTGTCCGCCTGCCATTCCCATCCGCCCTTATGGAAAGAGCTGTAGCTTCGGGGTTCATGGCGGCGAACAACGTCATGGAGCCATGGAACATCCGCCCCGAACCAATATACAGCATCCCCCCCAAAGGTTTTCTCTCATGGCTGCCCACCCCATAACCGCAGTTCTATAGGCCGTGGCCAAATGTCGCAGCAGAGCC
>JAABSF010000451.1 GCA_011390535.1 Deltaproteobacteria bacterium
CCTGTGGTGAGCTACACCGCCCAGTACGCTAAAGCACCTAAGGGGATGATTGGTTTCTTTGCTCTCTCGGCGTTGACGAGCTGGCCGGAGTTCAAGTCCTGTCTCTCTCTTTTCAGGCGGCGACGGCCGTTGGCCGCGGTGCTCAACATCACTGTTTCCAACATCACCAACCTCTGGTTGGCCATCATAGGGGTAGCCCTTTACCTGATCCTATCGGGTCTGTAGACCTTAACTTCGGAGCCATTGGAGAGGAGCCTGAGATGCATCCAGGGCACTTTTATGGTTGGGTTTATCTTCAGTGAAGGTGAGCACTTACGGGCCGACAAGCTATCCACTTACCCACCGTCATTAAAATTATTTATATGAGGCTATTCTGCCCGCTGTATGACCGAAAACCTCTGGAGTGTACATCTCTTCAGCCTTTGTGGGAGGAGTTATGAATTTGCCTGTGGTTGTGACCCGGGCCAGATAGCGATAGGTGTGTGTACCGGGTTGCATGTGATCTCGGAAAAAAGAGATTCTGTGGTCTCTGAGCTCTTTGTGGTCGAACCGGGAGGTGCCCTTCCAGATATGTGCCGTTCCAAAACTTCTTCCTGAGGTAGCCAGAGATGTATCGATTGCTTCCAGTCCGGCGGGCAAGGGGTCTTCGATTACAACGTAGCGTCGGCCTTCATTGGTTTTGACCTGCAGGGTTACCAACACAGTCTCTCCGAATTTGGGTTTTCTGGGGGTTGAGATCGGTGATCCCTTTGAATCCAGCACCTGGAGGGTGCGGTTTACTTCAAAGCCGCGGTTTCTAGCTTTATCGGGGAGCTTTGTTCGAGCGTATCTGAGCCTGGCGACGTAATAGAGGGTTCCAGTACCTCGTTTCGCGATGACGAGATCTCGGGCGGCGCGGCCCGCCACCAATAGCAACTCCTGCATTGGGATCTTTTTGTCTTTGGGTTTGACGGATCGTCCTCTAAACTCGGCTTTTAAAATGCGTTTTCCCCCCATCCAGATACCTGCCTCAAAGTCCGGTGTCTCCTTTTCTATTATGGTGGCGTAATCCCACATGGCCATTAACGCCCAAGCTGCTTCTTGGGTGTTGCGGAAATTCGCCTGTTTCCGGCCCAGGAGAAACCATCTAACCAGTCTCGGGATCATGGGATGTTTGGGTTTTGCCTCCAGGAGAGACATGAGCACCATAGCCGTTGAACGGTCATTTGAGTGCATCAATACTTTATAGCCACGGCTGAGGCGTTCTTCAGCGTGAGCCCATGTGCCGTCAACCCTTAGACTGTTGGATATCTCTCCGGTGAGGGTCGACTTCGCTTTTTCAAGCGTAGCGCGGGTTTTTCCTTTTACGAGATCTTTTGCTTTTAGAAGCCGGGCCATTGAGCTCAGCAACATGGCGCGGGCGAAAAGAGGCTGGTTCTTTCGATCCTCGAATCTTTCCAAAACTCTCTTTGATACATCATGATTGTAAAGACTCAGAGCATATAATATGAACGTTTCGTTTGACCACCAATATGAGCCATAGAACCTGGTGCTTTTCATTTTATTTGAGAGATAATGAAGGGCTCTCCGGGAAGCGCTTTGCGGCACCGTTATCCCGATTGATTTTTTGAGAGACTCGATTCGATTCAGTACTATCATCGCGTAAGCAGTGGCCCATGGTAAGCTCCTAGGGCTGTTGGGCCAGTACCCGAACCCGCCGTCGGAACGTTGCATTGCCAGCACTGCCGCGATACCACCTCGGATTCTTGGGATGGGGTCTTTAATAAACTTAAGGTCGAACCGCTCTCCCATGGCGGTGGCGACGATCATCGGGAGAAGGCGGGAACTCTGCTGTTCCAGACAGCCGTAGGGGTAATCGATAAGCTGCTCCATACCGTCTTCAATGCCCACCAAGGCGGTGGATGCCAACTGAAGCTCCAGCCCTCCGTGGTCGGGCTGCACCTTAGACAATCTCTCCATTCCTTGCAACACTGCGGTTTTTGTCTCTCCTGAAACAGATGCTGTTTCCGTGAAGGCAGCTTTGCGTATCGGCAGTTTGCTTTCCACGGTGTCACTATGTTCGCCGAGCCGGACATCAAATTTGATCTTTGCAGCTCCCGCTTTCAGCGCCTTGAACCTGAACTCTACCCTGGTGTCTTTTCCTCGTGGAAGGGTCACGGTGTGCGTGTTTTTTCCGGTGAGTTTGATTCTTTGTCCATCGACTCTTGCCCGGACAACCGCCTCTCCACTATTGAGCCCGGTGTTGTATACAACCACTCCGCCGAAAAATTCATCACCCTCACGAGAAAACCTTGGCAAGGAGGGCAGGGTGAGTAATGGAAGATCGACTTTGAAATTAGTAGATCCGGTACCCGAAGAACGGTCATTGTCCAAAGCAAACGCCATGATGCGGTAATCGGTGAGGTTATCGGGTAATGAAAACGAGGTTTCCGCTTCTCCCTCTTCGTTGGTCATGAGGGTGGTGTGGTATGGTGTGGTGAGAAAAAGCCTGCGTGGTTTTTGTTTCCGTTTGCCGCCTCCTATACCAAAGCCTGCTCTTCCTCCTGCACCTGATCCGCCACCCCCCCCAAAACCCGCTCCCCAGGAGCCGCGGCCCGAAGGATCAGTCAATTCCACATGATCGCGATGAACCTCTAAAATGTCGAGGTGAGCCAGATATCTTCGGAGGTCGTCAGAGTAAATCTGATCCGCCGGAGTTACAAAAAGTTTTCTATATGGATTTGGAAGTCGATAATTGGTGAGTCTCAGAACCGATTCATCCACTGCCATCAAGACTACCTGTGCTTTTCTCTTTCTTTTTAGGCCGTCGGTTACTTTGATGCTTACCCGCACCTTCTCTCTTGGACGGTATTGTTTCTTGTCTGTTTTTATGCCGACATTCAAAGTAAAGGGTTTTGCCGAGACATTGAGATTCGCAGATGCAGTCACCAAGGGGCCCATGTCTCCCCTGAGGTCTTTATGACTCCTAACCAGAATCGCCCTCAGGTTAACTCGCATCGCCATCCAATCTTGGACCTTTAAACTGACTGAGGCCTTGTTTTGAGCGTTGAAACGAAGTGGATGAGTAGAGAAGGTTTTCTCTCGTTCCACAAAAAGCAGGCCGTTATCCTTGTTGTTTCTCCGGGTGACCGTGATGACTGCTGTCTCACCGGGCAGGTATTCTTTTTTGTCCGTTTCGACCCTGAGCATAGCTTGCTTTTGTTTTCGCAGCTGCTGTTCTTTCTGCCAGGCTCTAGAATAGCTACTTGGGCGGTAAAGGTAGTCGGCCGTTCGAACCTCGCGGCCCTTCTTGTCTTTTACGGATAAGATGAGTATTGCAGAGTATCTGCTGTAATCTTTAGGCCAAGGAATATCCAGCTTGATCCCACCCTTCGGGACAGTG
>JAABSF010000452.1 GCA_011390535.1 Deltaproteobacteria bacterium
TGTAGATGAATTGAGTTTCATAACCGAGATTTCCGGAGGAGACGATCACACTTGTGCTATGAGAAGTAATGGGACAGCGTGGTGCTGGGGGAGAAATGCCTATGGTCAACTGGGAGATGATTCCACTGTCGACCAGCCGACGCCTGTGCAGGTGGGAGGGCTTTCGGATGTTGCCATGATCTCAAGTGGTTACAAACAAGCCTGTGTAGTGGATAGCAATGGAACGGCTTGGTGTTGGGGAGTGAATCAATATGGACAAATAGGAGATGGGACGACTGAAGATAGAAGCACTCCTGTAGAGGTGGACGAGTTACAGAATGTCACAGATATTTCAAGTGGCGGATATCGACACGCTTGTGCCGTAGCAAGTAATGGTCAAATCTGGTGTTGGGGAGGAAACAGCTTCGGGCAACTTGGAGATGAGTCTACCATAGACAGGAATCAACCGGTGCAGGTGGATGGCCTGACAGAGGCCATTCAAATTTCGTGCAAAGGTCACCACTCCTGCGCTTTACAGAGTGATGGACTAGTGTTTTGCTGGGGAAGGAATTACTATGGGCAACTTGGAGATGGGACTACCATAGACAGAGACTACCCGGTGCAGGTAAATGAGATCATGGACGCAGTGGAGATTTCTGCCGGTAGCAATCACACTTGTGCACGCAAGAGCGATGGGACGGTGTGGTGCTGGGGAAGGAATTACCATGGTCAACTTGGAGATGGATCTGAAGAGGACAGAGACACCCCGGTGCAGGTGGATGGCCTGACTAGTACCGCAAAGATTTCATGTGGCTACAGGCACTCATGTTCAATGCAAAGTGATGGAACGGCGTGGTGCTGGGGGGGGAATTTCAACGGTCAACTGGGAGACTGGACAACCACGCACAGCAGCACCCCGGTTGAAGTGATCTCGGAATAATTGTCGCCGTTTAGAACAATATCACATAACTCTTAATAACTCTGACTTCCGTCATGAATATATATCAGGATAACAAGCGGTTTAATTGGTTCGTGGTAATGTTGAACTTGTTGAGTTACAGTTGTTCCAGTGAGAATTGATGGAGTTAGAGTTGATGAAATTAGAGTTTGATAAAGTTAGAGTTGTGAATGGTGAAATCGATTTTTCTTTTTGAGAAAATGAGTAAAGGGTCTCTATCGACGCGGGGTCTTTGTCGCATATTCTTTGCTTTTTTTCTGTTTTTTGTGGTCGTCCAGGCTTGTGCGGGTTGCATGAAGGACGCAAAGATAGGCGAATGTGAGCCCTCCATGGTTTATTGTGAAGGGGATACGGCACTAATCTGTCAAGATGACGCCATGAGCTACAGACAGGTTGACTGTCGCGATGAAGACCGATTCTGTCACCCAGGAAAGGGATGTGTCGATTGTTACCCCGGTACTTTCACTTGTGAAGGTACGTCGGTTGCTTTGTGTCATGCGGATGGACTAGGTGCCGATGTGCTTCACGACTGTTCTGTGGAATCCGGTGACGTGTGCTATCTCGGTTCGTGTATCAATGCATGTCAAGCTGCGGCTCGGGAGCGAAGTTACGTGGGGTGCGAGTATTGGCCGGTGGATTTGGACAACGCCGCCCTGTCGACATATGAAAACGCTGCTGCACAGCAATTTGCCGTGGCCGTCAGTAATGTCGGCCTCATCTCCGCCGACATAAAAGTTTTACAAAATGATGCACCCCTGGGGTGGCCGATACAGGAATCCGTCGTTGATGAGATATTTCTGGAACCAGATGAGCTCCATGTCTTCAAACTCCCCGGCAGGGAGGTGGACGGCTCGCACAGCGGCCTATACAATAACGGCACACACTCTTTTCTTTCTTCCAACGCTTACCGTGTTGTTTCGAATGTTCCCATCGTAGCATACCAGTTCAACCCCCTTGAAAACGTTCAGGTGTTTTCCAATGATGCGTCTATTTTATTCCCACAATCCGCTTTGGGAAATCATTATATGGTGCTGGGATGGCCTCAGACCATCGCCGATACCGACGATCCAAAAACAAATTTCAACCTTAATCTGAGGGCTTTCCTGACAGTGGTGGGGACAGAACCCGGAACAGATCTTAGTATAACGGTCTCAACAGACACAGTAGAGAGCACTGATATCCCATCCGCACAGGCGGGTGATACCCTCTCGTTCACTCTCGGCCCATATGATGTTTTAAATCTCGAGACAGGTAGCTTTAATGCCGACTTTACCGGTAGCGAGATCATCTCAGATAAACCCATAGCCGTTTTTTCAGGCAACGAAGCTTCCGACGTCCCGTTCTTCGATGATCTGACTACACGGCGCTGCTGCGCAGACCACCTTGAGCATCAACTGTTTCCCGTGTCCGCGGCGGGAAACAGATTCGTGGCCGCCAGGATGCCTCACCGCACTCCGGCCGTCGCCGCCGCAGGGGGAGACGTTACAATTATCGATGAACCGGAGTTTTTCAGAATCCTGGCTATATACGACAACACTCTGGTGCAGCTCACTCTGGATCCTCCGAATAACATTATTATGCTGGACAAAGGTGAGCATGTAACCATCGAGGCTAACTGTGATTTCGAGATCAGCGCATCTCAGCCCATCTTTGTGGGCCAGTTTGTGGCAAGCCAACAGAACATCGGTATCCCCATTCATTCGCTTCCCGGTGGTGACCCGTCATTTATCATCTTGTCGCCAAAAGAGCAGTGGCGCTCCAGGTATATATTTCTTACTCCGGATAAGTATTCTTTTGACTTTTTTGTCGTCATAGCCCCCTCCGGCACCGAGCTATTATTCGATAAAGGACCGATGCCTCCGGACTGCCGGGTAGAACCGGCCGAGTGCCCCGGAGGCGTGGATACAACGACTAATATGATGGTGTGGAGATGTCAGCTCTCTTTTCCCGAGATTATCCCGGGGTTGCCTCCACCTGATAATGTCGAGCCGGGCAACCAAAACGATGGCTACCACATCTTGGAGGCATCTGCGCCGGTGGCCCTCATTGCTTATGGTTTCGACGAGCGGGTCTCTTATGCTTATATCGGAGGAACGAACATAAAGAAGATTAATATCGAGTAAGTGCTCTACTGTTGTTTTTTTCTGGATTGAAAGAAAGTATTTGGATAAATGCTTTTTTGTATCCAATATCCATAAGCGATTTTTAGTATTCAGATATCGTGTTTTTGGTATTCAAGTATTGTGGATAAGAAGTAACTGCTTTTTCGTTAAGCGACTCTTTCTGTTACACGTTTTTAGAAAAGAATTGAAAAGGATATAGGTTATGTTGAGCTTTCTGTTTATTGGTTTATTCGCGCCGGATAAAAGAGATGGGGGTTTTTGGGGACCTGTGCTCTTTTTGATTTTTATATGGTCTTTTTTTGGGGCTGGAGCGTG
>JAABSF010000453.1 GCA_011390535.1 Deltaproteobacteria bacterium
CCGTTTTTCGGCCTTCAATACATGGCCACAAAACTTCACGACAATTACAATAAATCATATAAGCATTTTGCTCATTACAGGCTGGGATATGAGCTGGGGATCGAGTTGTTTCGTCATTTCCAATTCTCCACATATGCTGAAAACAGCATGTTTTTCTATGTCACCGCCGGTTTCAACATCGCTTTCGTTTATTAACCGATTGTTTTGTGATTGGATGGACACAATGCATAAGACTTGGGCCCCGAGGAGCCGGGGCGACTGATTATTGGTTGCCAGTCCTCACCTTGTGTTATATTCCCCGGATATCGTTTTTGAGTTGAGGTTGTTTATTCATGGCCGATGATCGTCATTTTGCTTCCCGTGTTGCCCGGGCCTTTGCGTTTTCAGGGGTCGGAAATATCTTGGCTAAAGGTATGTTCCTGGTCAGCTTGCTTATAGTCCTGAAGCTGATGGGAACAGACGACTTCGGAGTGGCGAGCATCGTGTTGGCTGTCTTCGCCATCACTGAAGCTTTTAATGAGCTTGGGCTCGGAGTCGCGCTGATCCAACGCAAGGAAACGAGCCGAGATGAGATAGACGCCCTCTTCTGGGTTTCTTTGGGTATCAGCACACTGCTTTACTTGATAATTTTGGCCGGCGCTCCTTTGCTTGCCTCGTTTTATGAGCAACCTCGGCTCACATCACTCTTCAGGGTTTACGGGCTCATCTTGATAATGTTTCCCTTCTACTTCATCCCACGTAATCTCTTGATGAAGGATCTTGCGTTCGGAAAGCTGGCTATCGCCGATAATCTTTCACTGGCGGCGGCATCCACCACAATGATTTTAATGGGCTATTATGATTATGGCCCATGGGCTATCATCGGCGGTGATCTGGTGCATCGCTTGGGCCGCCTTGTTTTTTATAATTCTTTTCATCCGTTCTTTCCTCGATTCAGTGCTTCCTTTGCACGCATTAAAGGAATGATTAAATTCGGAGCCTACGTCACCGGATCAAGGCTGCTTTACAATTTCTATATCCACGCAGACTATCTTATTGTGGGCAAGGTTTTCGGGGCAGAGGTGTTGGGCATCTATACCCTCGCATATCGGGTTGTCTCCGATCCCGTTAAGACATTGGCCATGATCGCAAATCAAGTTGCATACCCGGCTTTCTCTGCGTTGCAAGATGATGTTGTCCGCCTGAGGCGTTATTTCTTCACCATCACCCGTTTCAACTTGATGCTGATCGGCACTGTTTTGGCGGTGGTGGCGGTCTACGTTGATTGGTTGCTTGATGTGGGAGGTTATGACCATTACACCGGAGTAGCTCCGCTGGTGCGGGTTCTTACCCTAGTCGGCTTGATTCGCTGTGTAGCTCCGCTTATCCCGCAGCTGCTCAACGCAGCGGATAGAGCAAAGCTTAACTTTTTCTACAGTTTGGCAACAGCATGCATAATGCCTGTCGCTTTCCTCATCGGTTCGCAGATAAGTCTCATGGGTGTAGCCATGAGCTGGATCATCGCCTATCCGATGGTAGTGTTGGTTTTGTTCAAATTCGGCAGCGATGTATTGGACATGAGATTGCCGCACTTTGCCGTTAAAGCGTTCAGCGGAATCCTGGGCTTATTGCCCATAGCCTTGGTGATCTTTTTGATACGGCATGGTTTGGAGCTCCTACACGGACACGCACCTTTACTAATAACAATCACGGGAGTGGTGGGGTCACTGGTTTTCGGCGTTGGTGTTACATTTCTAATTGAGCGCAAAACAGTGAAGACTGTCTTAAAAAAACGGAAAAGCAAAAAAAAATCAGAGTGAATGGTTAGAACTGGATTGCACTGCCAGACCATGGATGATTCTGCATCATGGATTATGCTGCTGTTCGTCAAATGAGAGAGCGTTGAAGGATAACCCTTCGTTTTTGTCTTTGTCTTTGTCTTTATGGTTCATATCGACTTCAGAGCTATAGATGCAGCTATTAACACAGGGTCCCATGGAGGCGAATAGGGAGGACAGTAACTCAAATCAAGCCGGGAGAGCGTCTCTAAATCCATCTTTGCCGAGAGCGCTGTAACCAAAACATCCAGACGTTTAGCCCCACCTTCTTTGCCCACAATCTGACCACCCAACAACCGACCGGTTTTCCTTTCATAGACAAGCCCAACAAAAAGGGGGCTCCCGCCGGGATAATAGTGTGAACGGGAGTGTTGCTTTATCCAAGTAAAACCAGTTTCAAAACCGGCGGCTTTCGCCTCGTTAACCGTCAGTCCGCAGGTCCCGACCTGTAGATCAAAGACCTTCGTCAACACCGTGGCCATAGTCCCCGGGTGGGTTGAAAACTGATTTCCACCGGACAAATACTCAGCTACATTCGCTCCGGCGATTTTCCCGGAACGATTTGCCGCCAGCGCTTGGGACACAAACACCTCTTTGTGGGACACGCGATGAATTTGGGAAACACAGTCACCGGCTGCGAAAACACCTGTATGCGAGGTCGCCAAATGTTCATTAACTGCGATTGTATCTTTAACCCCCAACTTCAAACCTGCCTCTCGGGCCGGCTCCGAGTTGGGCGCGACCCCTGTAGCCAAGAGCACAAGATCCGCGCGGCGGGTCTCTCCACCAGCCCTGACCGCCACAACTTTCCCGCTGTCGTCACCAACCATCTCTTCCAAAGGAGAACCTTTGAGGAGAACACAACCATTCCGAACAAGCTCTTGTTCCACTAGCTCACTCAGCGCCGGGTCCATATCCAGCAACGGACCGTCACTTCTTTTTAGCATGGTCACATTACGTTCCAGCCGCCGAAACGACTCAGCCATCTCAAGCCCGACCAGACCGGCGCCGACGATTACAACATCCTTAACGTCACGACGATCTTTCAACGCAAGCCCATCTGCGAAATCCCTCAACACCATGACACCTTCCAGGTTGATCCCTTTCGCCGCGGGCAACCGTGGCCTCGCCCCTGTAGCAAAAACCAACCCATCATAATGCTCCTCAAAAGTCCGAGCTTCATCCCCCTGCCCCTTGCCCATCATCTTTCCCATCGCCTTACCTATCCCTTTACCCGCCTTAACCGTCACAGAACAATTTTTCAAATCAACCGAAACCACTTCGTGCCGCGTTCGAACATCTATCCCCCTGTTTGCGCGAGCCTTTTCAGGCGTAAGGATCAGCAAAGAATCCGGATCTTTAATCACGCCGCTCACCATATACGGCATACCGCATGCTGCATATGATATGTAATCTCCTCGCTCCAAAACCAGAACATCCAGATCTTTATTACGCTTCTTGGCCTGGCTGGCCGCGCTCATTCCCGCTGCATCCCCCCCTATGATTATCAAACGTTTACGATTCATTCTTTCACCCACTTGAATTTGCCTTCATT
>JAABSF010000454.1 GCA_011390535.1 Deltaproteobacteria bacterium
GGGCGAGCCGGGTTTACGCAGGGACCGAAACCGCCGGATAAGGAGTGAAGAGGGTGAATGCTGGTTGACCTTCCATTGTTAGCCTTCCAGCCTTCCATCATTGGCCCTGGATTGTTTTTAGAAAAAGGTTTTCTTTTTAATGCAGCGGTTACAGCGGATGCAGTCGGCGTGTTTCAGGGAGGTCACTCCGATGTCACAGCGGTTCATGCGTCTCTTGGGGCCTTTTTTCAGGTCTAAAAAGGATAGCTTATTGGAGAGCGCCAAGAGCGCGCCGACCGGGCAGATATAGCGGCACCATGGGCGGAACAGAACAACGGCGCCGATGGCGATAATGCTCAAAAGCACCCATCGCCAGAGGTTGAAGTCGGCTGTAAAAACCCATGACATTGGGTCGAACGAAAGGAAGCCGAGTTTTTTTGTTATGGCGTAAGCCGAGAGCACCAGCCCCAGCAACAAAAATTTGGTATATCTGGCCCTTTGCTCCAATTTTTTTGATACCCTATCGGCTTGACCTAAACCTCGCTCAGAAAGAAAACCACGCGGGTGAATGGCGAGCCAAATCAGCTCCTGGGCGGCCCCGAAGGGGCACATATAACCGCACCACACTTGGCCAAATAACACCGCCAGGATCAAGGCGACGCCCACGGAGAGGATTTTTAGTGGAAACGTCGGAAGCTCTCCTTGAGAAATTTGCCCCAAATCCACCACCGTCAGGGGACATGTCAGCCAGATGCCGATTATGAAAAACCCGGAGATGAGTGAAACTATGCGGAGGCCGGGGGTGGCCCTAAGATAGGCAATCAGCGCAAACAAGCCGAAGAGCGCCATAGCCCATAGAGATAAACTCTGCAATGCTTTCGCCCATGCGCCTGGTTGCTCTTCGCAGGCGGCGGGGCCTTCCACGTCAAGGAGTTTGTTCATCGCGGCGGTTCGTGATTTGGCCACAATCTGCTTTATTGCGTCTGTGGTGATGGTGGCGCCGCTGATGGAGTCAACACCTTTGGGGCCGAGGATAGGTTTCCCCGGGGGATGGTTTTGGAATTTTTTTAACCAACGTGGAACTTCTCTTATGTATGAAGGTGTCTCCTTATGACTTCTTAACAGCGTTTCAATGATAGTGCCGTCGGATTTCATCCTGATGATGAGCTCGATTCGCCCTCCATAGCCACGGACATCTCCGGCCGTATGTTTAGATGAAAACACAACCTCAGCCACGCGGCCTTTCCACATTATTTTTAGGTGAGGGAAGGGTTCCGCTTCTTCGATTACCTTCACTCCTTTTCTTTTCTTGTGTCGTCTGGATTCCGCTTTTAACTCTTGAGATTGGATCTCTCCCTCACCCTGGGGTGTAGATTGCTCAGGGACATCATCTTTGGAAGTGGAGACAACCGCGGATCCGCCCACCACCAACACCGTGATGGCGGCAAAAGTCCAGCTGAAGTTTTTCCAAGGAAAAGTCCATCGAACCGCAGGTGTGGGCTTTTGGCGGAGGTTCCACTTTTCCGAGACGCCGTCGATTATCATCAAAACAACGGTGGAGGTGAGGGCCACCGCTGCAAAATAAGTTGTCTTCGTTGTGCCGAAGATGGGGAGCCATATAGTGCCGGCGAACAGACCCCCAAACATAGCCCCCATGTTGTCGGCTGCATTTAAAAATGAGGCCGTCAGAGATGCCGCCTTGTCTGAAGGATCATGGTGTCGCACTCCCAATGGGAAAACAGCCCCTGTGATAAAACCTATGATCAGGGAGAGTACACCAAAAGTCGCCCGCCCCAAGACTCCATGAGTTTCACCTACGGCTCCGAGGATGAAAGGGAGTGTCCACGCCAGAAGGCTCATAAGAGCAACCCCCATCGTGAGCTCCAAGCGACTCGATTTGGTTATATATTTTACCTTACGACCCACTAGGGCTCCCAATGCCAACCCCGTCATGAGTACCCCGGTTAACACTCCCATCTCACGGTATAAAGAGCCATGTCTTGCACTGAACGACACCAGCACCGTGACCTGGAGAGTCATAGAAGAGAACCCCACCGCTGCTATAGCCAGCCGGCTGAGACGTTTTTTGTCTTTATCGGGGTCGGGATCACTCAGCCTTCTTAAGGCTCCCATGGAAAAACCCAGCAGGATGAGGGCGAAGAAAAGAAGCGGCCCAGCTTCGCGAAGCCCTTTTAACAGAGGCAGCAACTTTGAGCGAGAGAGCCCTCCGATGTATACCATCCCATGAAACAGCGCAGAGGGCGCATGATCATAGTTGACTCGGACCTGTGCACCACTGAGAGACTTTTGCAGGCGGCGCGACATTTCTTCGTTTATCCCTCGCCCCGGAAAAGCGTCGGGAGGGTAAGGCCATTTCTCTAACTCCAGGGACCGATAACGAAGAGACAGGGTCTCTGCATCTTGTGCCAACTGCTTCCTGCGAATGGACCCCGCCATATAATGAAGATCGCCGCTCAGCAGAGCTGTCTGTGAAAAGACGCTTTTGAGGGTTTTATAGATCGCGCCCAAGCTGTTGCGCTCTTCTTCGGTGACATATCTGCTCTCATCTCTGGAAAAAAAGACGATAAAAGCTCCGTCTCCCACGGCTACTCTGGCGTCTAAAAAGAGCTCTTGGGTAAAAAAGCGGTTCAATGAGACAGTTGTCGGGCGCGGAAAGAGCGACACAATGGTGTCATATTGATGCGGGCGGCATTTCTCAGCCAGGTATCTGCCGGGATCGGTTTGTTTGATGTTTATGCGGGGATCTTTAAGAGCTCTCTTTGATTTCTCAGACAAGTGGGTCGTGATAGCTGAGATGGCGTATGGATCCAGCATCACCACATCTATTTTTTCCAACCCGGGAAACTTCAACAGCTCTTGTGCCAAACCTTCGATGCCGCCGCCCATTAGCAGCACCCTCTTGGCCCTTGGGTTTTGGGCGACTATGTGAGCTGCTTTGCGAGAGAACCTCTCCGGATGAGGGAAGGTCTCTCCCAGCACTCCATCGTAGAAGACGCCGAAATCTGAAGGCGCGCCCTTCTCTTTGGCCACCGTACGCCCAAGGGCGATGTGTGAGTATGGGGAATAGAGGGTGGACTGGAGCTGATACCCCTTTTGGAGGGAATCCCATCGAATTTCTTCAGTCAGCCTGTTTATGCCGGCCCCTGCCGGTGATAAGAGCACTACACCCAGCAGCAGTGTTATGCCCGGGCTGATGAGGTGAATCCGGTTTTTGTTCTTTGCCGCCAAGGCCGCCGAACCTGTTCCCATAACGAAGAAAGCGGCCGCCATGGTGTTGTGGGGTGCAAGGTGTGTGGCCAGAACAAATGTGAACGCCATCCCTCCAACGAGGCTCCCTATGGCTTCCCACATGTAGATTCGCGAGACAG
>JAABSF010000455.1 GCA_011390535.1 Deltaproteobacteria bacterium
GTCATGGCAGACCTCTTCCGTGTGGGTTGTTTTTGCTTTACAACATCCAACTTCGCGGAATGTCTGCCACTTCGTCAATTTTTATTTCCTTTTATGCTGGATCTGAGTCCGGCTGCACCCATTTCAATTTTTGTAAACCCAAGCGTTTTCAGCAACCATGTTATTTCAGATGGCACATAATATCTTTCGTTGCATTCGAGTACTTTTTCTGTCCCATTATCATCCACAACTTTTGTGATGTTGTGATCCCTGAATGTCATTAAGTCAAAATTTTTGCTGTCGTATGTGGCATTGCCCTCAACAGCTCCTTCATCGTGGAAATCATTTATAGAGTGGAACAATGGAAACAACCCATTTAAAGTTGTAAAAATGAACTTTGAGGTGCTCTTCAAGGATTTTGAGACATTTTTAAGGATTTCGAAATTCATTTCATCGGTTTCCATTAATGGGAACCCACCTTCACACATCATAATGGCCACATCAAATGTGTTTTCAAACGGTAAATCTCTCGCATCGTGTCTCAAGAAGTTTATTTTCAAACCGTTCTGTAGTGCCTTTTCTCTAGCTCTTTGGAGTAGAGATTCAGACAAATCAATCCCTGTAATCGAATATCCTCGCTTTGTTAACTCTATTGTATGGCGCCCCGTACCACACCCTATATCAATGATCTTTAACTCTTTGTTAAACAGCAGCTCTTTTTCAAGAAAATCACACTCGCCAATGGTTCCTTGGGTGAAGCATTCGCTATCATATTTTTGAGCGTAGTTTTCAAATAATGTTTCGTACCATTGTTTTTTATTCATTCTTTATCCTCATGATAAGTGAAAAATGTGTCTTTTCCTTTTTAATTCCCTTGATATCTAAAAGCATCATTAAAGAAAACAAAGATTTCGATCCCCTTCGTCTCGATCCCGAATTGAAGCTGATGGATCAAGTGAGGCCGATTCTAAAATACCGCCGCTATTCCTATTCCACCGAATTCCTGCAAATTCCACTGAATTCCACCAATGAAAAACTGTTGTAGTTGAGACAAACACATCCATCAATTCAAACACATCCATAAAGACGACCTGTCAGCAGGCTACGGGAAGTCTATCTGCCGCCGCCTCCCGCTGGATGCCCCCGATCGCCGCCAGTTCTTGGCCGCAAAAGTCCGTCGCCCGGCAAAGAATGCAGCCGATCTTCTTGCCTGCGTGATCCTTACCCCTTTTTTGCGTTGTGTGTTCCTGAATATGAATTGGTATGAACATGGGCTGCGCGAGGGGTTTTAGAAACCACCCGGCAACCTCGGATAAGGCGAGTAGAAAGCAAATCGCATTTTGTTTAACTTGATACAAAGTTTGGTTCGATAATGATACATTAGAGGAATAGGGGAAACATAATGTGTAATTCGCCGAAACAAACAGAAACCGGCCCAGGCTTTCAATCTACGTTGTGCAACCGGCGATGGGTACTCAAATGCTTGTTTGTAGTTATTACCGTCTTTCTTTTCGGTCTGGAACCACTTCCCGCCCTGGGTCGGCGAAAATACTCTAAATGCTCTAAATGCTCCAGCTTGTCGATGCGAACGCCAAATGCATCGGGAAATAGGGGTAATAGAAGAATCTTTTATGCTGTTGACGTGTCTCATGACAGTGAAGGGCGTGATTCTCCCGAGAAAGGGCAGCTCAAGCCGGTGCACAGCAAGGACTCCACCAGAGAAGAGGCCCTTAGGGCTGACTCAAAAATAACTTCTGGATTCGGACGCCGATCCATCCCGACCTGCTGGGTTAACTGCGGCGCGCCTAAAGGCGCGTCCTCGTTGTCGCGCCTTACAGGCTGGGCTTGCAGACCGCGGGTGCCTCGACGCCCTCGGTCCTGCGATCTTATTCTTGAGTCAGCTCTTAGTTTAAAAACCCAACCACGGGAAGAACATAACCATGAAGTCAACCCTCGCAGAGTTAAACAGCGGCGAGTTGTCCCTTCCTGGAAACGCAATTTTCATTATGGTGTTGATTTTGGTACATACTTGTCTTTCGGCTTGGGCCTGGAGTTTTTGGTCAAAATTATGCCCGTACTGGAAATAAGATGGGTAAGGCCGGAAGGATCCAAGATAAAATCAGCGGATCGGGTCCTGCGGATCGGGTTGCGATTTGATACCGGGTTACACGGCACATACTATGACGATGACGATTCAAGCGCAAAAACCCTTCTCATGTTAGGACCCGAAGTGGGATTCAGGATGTATTGGCCCGGAGAAAAAGACTCATCCAAAGTCCGATTGTTGCACGGCCCATTCCTCGGGTTGCAGTATTTTTTGTACAGAGACTATTGGCGAACACACGACGAACTGGAAAAAAAATTGTGGCATTTTTTCAATGTTCGCGCTGGTTATGAACTGGGAATGGTGCTTTTTAGACGCTATCAAATAATGATATTTCTGGGCACTGAAAAAATCATGCATTTGTTTTTCGGCTTCAATTTCGGATATGGCTTTTGACAGCGATTATTTTTTAATGTTTTTCACGCTCTTTTTTTCTCGTTCCTGTGCCGGTGATAAACGAATCGCAAATGGATAGTGAAATTATTATGAATGGATTATTGTGGACTGATCGAGAGTTTTTGGATGGCTGAGTCGCCCGATTATCGCACCATGTTCTCTTCAAAAGCGCGTAAAAAGTTCATGAGCTTTATCGCCGGTTTTTTTTGTCTAATAGCGGTTCTTTTTCATTCGCCGTTGTCTGCAAACGGTGAAGCTCAACGCGAGGACGACAACCACCCGCACTTTGTAGGCGAGACTCTTCGCTGCTACACTCAAGCAGAAGACGACCGCATTATTCCGGAGGGTTTTCATCATGAACAACGAAAAGATAAGTCTTCCTCTCCGGCGAACGGAATCGGTCGAACAGAAGACTGGGATGATCTGAAAAGAATAGTTATAAAAGAACCTGTAAAGCCTAAGATTCCCCGGAAATGGTTGTGCAAACCTGTATATGCTGCCGGCTCAGCCAACACCGTTGACGCCGAAGTTCATTTTCCCCGTTCCGGTTCCTGGAAACGCAATTTACATTTTGGGTTTAGTATCGGTTACCAATGGATTTTACCACGGGTTTATGACTTATTGGTAACCACGATGCCCATGCTGGAGATTCGGTGGGTAAAGCATGAAGGATCAAAAAAGATAAAATCAGCGGATCGGGTTTTGTGGATCGGCTTGAGAGTTGACTCAGTGCTGGATTATTATGTCTTCAAGGATGAAGACGGCGATAATTCCCGAGCTTTTATTATGATGGTAGGTCCGATGACGGGTTTCAGAATGTACTGGCCGGGGGAAAAAGTTTCGGGTGTTGTCAGAATGTTTCATGGCCCGTTTT
>JAABSF010000456.1 GCA_011390535.1 Deltaproteobacteria bacterium
AGGTGAGGGGTTAAGAGAGAACGCTGGAAACACTGGGGAGGAGAAAAGGAAAACTGGGGACGGAGGTAACCCGGGGGCGGAGGTAAACCCGCGCAGGTCAACCGTTAGGTGAGGGGTTAAGAGAGAACGCTGGAAACACTAGGAAGGAGGAAAGAGATGAGACGAAAGAGATGAGATTAAAGATAAAAGGGAAAAAGGGAAAAGATAGATGATAGATTGAAAAGGAAAGTAAAAGTGAAAGGATATCAAGTATATAGTATGATATTAAACAAAAGGATATAAGTATAAAAAAAGATATAAAGAAGGATATAATTATAAAGCAGGATATTAAAAACAGACGGAAAATGATCCGAAAGAGAAAAGAGAAAGAAAATTAAAGAACAAAGAAAAAACTTGGAAATGAAACGAGAAATCAAGAAAGGAAAAAGAAAAAAAGAATGGAATATGTCCGATGAGCTATCAGATTTTGATGATCAGATACTAGATATTGTAGTACATCTCTATCTCTTTCGGATGCGGGCGACCAATGAGCTCTTTTATCTCTTTGCGTTTCATATCCACCCAGGTCTCCAGAAGTGATTTTGTAAAAACACCTCCTTCCAACAAGAACTCATGGTCTTCTTCAAGGCTTTGCAGCGCCTCTTCTAAACTAGATGGCAAAGAAACTATTTTAGCTTGCTTTTCAGCAGGCCACTTGAACACGTTCTCGTCAATGGGTCCAAAACCCTCTTTAGAGGGGTCAATTTTTTTCTTTATGCCATCTAATCCAGCCATAAGCTGTGCAGCCAAAGTAAGATAAATGTTCCCTGTGGCATCAGGAGGCCGAAATTCGATACGTTTTGCATCATGCGTTGTAGCGTACTTCGGCACTCTTATGGCCGCCGATCTATTGGCTTGGCTGAAAAAGGCTTTTGTAGGCGCTTCAAATCCCGGTATTAGCCGATGATAACTGTTAACAGAAGGATTCGTGAGCCCCAACAGCGCCCGCCCGTGAAGAAGAATGCCGCCGATATAATGCAACGCTGTTTCGCTTAAACCAGAATAACCTTTGCTGTCAAAAAACAGGTTCTTGTCCCCTTTCCAAAGGGTCTGATGGCAATGCATCCCTGAGCCCGCTTCGTTAAAAAGCGGCTTGGGCATAAATGTAGCTGTCTTCCCCCTTTTCAAAGATGTCTGCTTTACAATATATTTTGCTTTCATTGTAGCATCAGCCGCCCAAATGAGGCTCCCCAGGGGGATCTCTATCTCAAGCTGTCCGGCAGCACCAACTTCGTGGTGATGATAATAAACCGGCACCCCGGCACTTTTAAGCTTCTCCACAATATCTGTTCTCAAGTCCCAGTTAGCGTCCCCCGGCGGTATTGCATGATAACCACCCTGTGGATTCAAGAAATGCCCATGACCAGTGTCCAGTGAATCCCGCTTAATCTCACAGGATTCAATGGTATAACCACAACCACCCTCATCACGGTCGAAATAAACACCGTCAAATACATGAAACTCAAACTCCGGCCCGAAAATGGCCCGATCGGCATACCCACTCTTTGTAAGATAATCTTGTGCCTTCAAAACGACCTGTCGAGGATCGTCAGCAAAAGGAGCTGCTGTATCTGCTTCGCAGACATTACACAGAAAAGAAAGAGTCTTATACTCGCAGAATGGATCAATCCAGCCCGCCTTTAGATCGGGCAACATCACCATATCACCCGATTCCAATGCCTTAAAACCAACACTGGAACCATCAAACCCGATACCATTGGCAACGAGAGCTTCATCGAAATTCTCCGACGGCAAAGACAAATGATGCCAACCCCCCATGGCATTTACAAATTTAAGATCCACCTGGACCACCCCTTCATTTTCGATAAAAGCTCTTACCTCTGCGAGACTCTTAAACATGTTCACCTCTCAAATCCTGGGTTGATAACAAAACAATCCAACTAAAAGTATGCGCACAAAGGCACAAACCACAACACTCAAGCAGACGATGATTTCAAAAAGAACCAAAAGCACAGTCAAGGCTGACTCAAGCATAACTTCGAGATTTTTCCGCTGATCCATCCCACCCTGCACCGTTCACTGCGGCGCGCCAAAAGTCACTTCCTCATTGTCAAACCTACAAAAACCCAGCAAACGGAGTTTTGTGCTGGAAAGTGATGCTCATCTATTAAAAATGTCAATGCATTCCGCCTCTTTCAGCCTTGTAGATCCGGAATCTCGACGTTCTCGGCACTTCAATCTTGTTTTTAAGCCGCTCTTAAAGGGCTTGCAGAACAAAAATGAGTTACAATAATTTTAATTTATTTAAGCTTATTTAAGCTTGTTTAAGGTCCCCCATGGCCCCCATCTAGGCTGCAGCGCTTTCCCTTTGTATATTTGTGTTTGAGCAGTACCGTCCAAATTGGAAACCCATACCCCCCCCCGGCTAGAGGCAAAAGACAAGAGCTGGCAATTCGGAGCCCAAGATGGCTCTTCATTGTTTCCATGTCGGCGACCGGTGATGCGGCGATAGGTTTGTGTCCTCACATTGTATATAAAGACACTAAAACGACCGGACTTACGGCTTGTAAAAGCGATCAAGGGGCTGCCTTTTTTCGGACACCACGCGGGCGTCTGGTTATAATAGCCCCTACGGGTCAAGCGCTTTTTTTTGCTGCCATCTGCGTTCATTATCCAAAGCTGCGGGCTACCGTATCTATTGGACACCCAGACGATCTTTTTGCCATCAGGAGACCAGGTCGGAGAGGTGTCGATCCCTGAATGGTTTGTCAGCCGTTTTACTATCCTCCAGCCTCTCCTTCTTTTCCGATATGGCCGCAAAAGATATATCTCTGCATTCCCGTCTTTACCCAGGGTGAGAGCGACACTTTTACCATCCGGAGACCATGCGGCCCCGGAGTTTAGATTTTTCCGCTTTGAAACCCTGACAGGATGACTGCGCCCGCTAAAAGGGACCATATAAAGGTCGGGATTGCGTCGTACATAGGAAGTAAATAAAAGGCGTTCCCCTTTAGGAGACCAAGCTGGAAGAATGTTGAGAGATTTCGGTTTGCTTACGCGCCTTAACCCATGACCGTCGTGTTGCATGACATAAATGTCTTTTCTCTTGGCGCCCATGGTTGCAACAAATGCCATCCAAGTACCAAAAGCCCCCGGTTCCCCGCTGTAGTGCTTCATTACCTTATTACACCACGTGTGAACAGCTAACCTCAGCAGCCTCTGCGACGTCTTCACCGTCTCTTCAAGAACAGGAGTCTCACCTTTGCTTATCTCCCATAACTTAAACTCTATGGTCACATCACTCCCGTCGCTGTCCACCTTGAATTTCATCA
>JAABSF010000457.1 GCA_011390535.1 Deltaproteobacteria bacterium
GGAGGTTGGTTGTAGTGGAGGTTGGTTGTAGCGGAGGTTGGTTGTAGCGGAGGTTGGTTTTGATAAGTGGTTACGAAAAGTGATGACATCGGAGGATGATGCATGAATGGAAAAATGGTTGAAAACGCTGTGGGGCGGAGAGTACCTACCCAGATAAATGGAGAAGAAGTGATCCCCTTTAAGGGGTTGGGGAAGCATCTCCCCAAGGGGAACCGGTATGGGCCGCCTATTTATTCATCTACACAGTATCCGCCGGATGGTAACAAAGTAGTGGGCTCTCTGGAAGAGGCGCTCAAGAAGTGTGGGCTCTCGCATGGGATGACGATCTCTACTCATCATCACATGAGGGACGGGGACCTGGTCTCCAACGAGATTTTTAAGGTGGCATCAAAGTTGGGAGTCAAGGATTTGGTCTGGTTTCCTTCTGCGTCTTTTCCGTGCCACGAACCAATAACAGAGTATCTCGAAGACGGAACTATCGATCACATCGAAGGCAGCATGAACGGCCCCCTCGGGAGATTCGTCTCCGAAGGTAAAATGAAGGGGACGGGTGTTTTGAGGTCTCACGGCGGGAGGTATCAGGCCATTCAAGATGGAGAGGTGAAGATAGATATTGCAGTCATCGCGGCGCCGACTTCCGACCCCTTTGGAAACGCAAACGGAGTCTATGGTCCCTCGGCGTGTGGGGGGTTGGGTTATGCCTTGGCTGATCACACCTATGCTGATCGTGTCATCGTGGTGACGGACAACCTCATAGAGTTTCCATGTTTTCCTATGCATATTGTGGGCAATTATGTTGATTGTGTCGTTGAGGTTGATCGGATCGGCATCCCTGAAAAGATTGTCTCAGGCACAACTCGGATCACCAGGAGCCCGGATCGGCTTCTCATCGCAGAGCTGACCGCGCGGTTTTGTGAAGAGGCGGGGATAATTCACGATGGCTTTACATTTCAGACCGGAGCGGGCGGGACTTCGTTGGCTATCGGGAATTTTTTCCACAAGATCATGAAAAAAAATGGGATAAAAGCCAAGTTTGCCTCAGGAGGCAGCACACAATTCATTGTGGAGATGCTGGAAGAAGGTTGTGTGGATTATATACTTGACGCCCAGACTTTTGACTTGGAGTCTGTAAAGTCCATACGCAGGAACCCGGGGCACAAAGTAACATCGATTTTCAACTGTTACGACTATCACTCCAAAGGTAATTTCACCACCATGATAGATGTGGTGATCCTGGGAGCCACTGAGATCGATGTGGGCTTCAACGGAAATGTCGTGACCCACTCTGATGGATATATGCTTCACGGAATCGGAGGGTGGCAGAACACTCTGTTCGGAAAAAATGTGATAATCCCCGTGCCCCTTTTCCGGGATCGAATACCGGTTATCAGAGATAGAGTTACAACTCTTTGTGGTCCGGGTGAGCTGGTGGATGTGATCGTCACTGAAAGAGGTATAGCCGTGAATCCTCGCAGGACGGATTTGCTGGATAAAGTGAAAGGGTCCGATCTCCCCATTCGTTCTATAGAAGAGTTAAAGGATGAGGCTGAGAAGATATGCGGGAAGCCCCGTGAGCCTGAGTTGGATGATGACATCGTCGCCGCCGTGAAATGGGTGGACGGGACGGTGATTGATGTGGTCAAAAAGGTCGGGATTTGATAATTGAGCGAAATGAAAAAGGTGGCCCCGAAATGTTCGAGGCCTTTTAAAGATTTATAAAATGATTTGTCCGCAGACAGCGTGCTCTGTGGGCACAATGACTATGATGGGCCATGGAGCGCTCATAAGAAGGAGGACTCATGACCAAGCGAACTGTTGTTTTGATGCCCGGCGATGGGATTGGAAAAGTTGTGTTGCCGGAGGCCGTGAGAGTTTTGGAGGCTGCGGGGTTTGAGGCGGATTACGTACACGCGGATATCGGGTGGGAGTTTTGGTGCAAAGAGGGAAATCCTCTCCCGCAGAGGACATTGGATATATTGGAAAAGCACAAAATCAGCTTGTTCGGCGCGATCACATCTAAACCCAAGGCAGAGGCTGCAAAAGAGCTGGATCCATCCCTCAGGGACAAAGGTTACGTCTATTACAGCCCCATTGTCGGGTTGAGACAACACTTCAATTTGGATATATGCATACGCCCTTGTAAAACATTTAAGGGTAACCCATTGAACTTTATTCGGCGGGGAAAGGGTGGCGCGGTTGAAGAGCCTGAGGTGGATGTTGTGGTGTTCAGGCAGAACACAGAGGGGCTATATGGGGGGGTTGAATGGACAGACCCGCCCGATGAAGTCTACGCAGCGCTCAAGACACACCCCAAGATGGCCAGGTTCGAGTCGGCTCCAAAAGAGGAGTTGGCGATCTCGACCCGCATTTTTACGAAAAAAGCGTGCGAGAGGATTATTCGAGCAGCCTTTGAGTATGCCAAGAAATTTGGGTATTCGTCTGTGACACTCTGTGAAAAGCCGAATGTTATTCGGGAGACATCCGGCATGATGCGAGCCATCGCCATGGAGATGGCGGAGGAGTATAAACCCATTCGATTTAAAGAAACCAACATCGACGCCCAGATGATGTGGATGACCAAGAACCCTGAAAACTACGGTGTATTGGTGAGCGGTAATATGTTCGGCGATATTGTTTCCGACGGGTTCGCCGGTTTGGTGGGTGGGCTTGGTTTCGCTTGCAGCGCAAACATCGGCGAAGATGTCGCCATATTTGAGCCGACTCATGGGTCGGCGCCGATTTATGCTGAATTCGATCCTTGCATCGTGAATCCCATGGCCATGATTTTGTCGGCTTGCATGATGTTGGATCACATAGGAGAGATGGAGTTGGCGCAAAAGGTGCGCAACGCGGTGGCGAAAGTTGTAGAAGATGGGAAGGTCCGCACCTACGACATGTTGAAGATGTCCGGCTCTCAGGGTGTAGTAAAAGACGGCGCCGCCTCCACGGGTGAGATGGCCGACGCGGTGATCGACTGTTTGTAGAGTTTTGTTTGCGCAAGGTCGATTAGCTACATGCTTTGGTTTGTGATATGAGTTGACGGGTGCGTTGAGGTGTTGAAAACGAGAGACGACCGTAGCTGAGCGAGGGCTTTTTCCCCAATAATAACTCAATGGAGTGACTGCAAAAACGAGGAGGAGTACGTCGTGGATATAAAGGAACTGTGGCCTGAACTGGACTGGATAGAAGATGAAAATTTAAGAGAGAAAACTGCAAAGACTTGGCTTTTGGCTCTTGAGAGGAGCGTGCTGAGTGGAGAAGACCTTCTGAAAATTCCCTTCACTTTGTTGGTGCCCGATCTGAAGGTGAGCTTCATGGATCACAAGAGAGCT
>JAABSF010000458.1 GCA_011390535.1 Deltaproteobacteria bacterium
AAAACAAAGCCCGGCAAAAGCACATTTTAGTCCTGTCATTTTCCACATGATGGTCTATTTACCACATAGACGCGCTCTCTGCTAAGAGAAATACAAGAGAAATACGGGAAGAGAACATAAGAAGTTCTGTACTATGGACCCAAATCGACAATCATCACAAACGAAGAGGAAGAATAAATGAAGAAAACCAAACACTCACTAACGCTTTTCATTGCTGGATATTTAACAGCATTTTTCTGTATTCAAGGATTTGCACAAGCCTCAAAACACAGCGATCACCCCCAAGAAAAGAACAACGAAAAAGGACGAATCATTCTGAGCCGTCGAGCGGAAGCGCCTAAAGATCCCACCAAACTGAACTGTAGACATCCCTGGTTTCAATCACCAAACAGCGCCCGCAGCCTCCTGAGCTGGGGGAAAACCTACAAGAATAAAGTCCAAGAGCATGACGCCCCGCACAGCTACCCTATTCATGAATGCATGAAATCGCTTAGAAATTTCGGCACCGCAGCATGTAAAGACCCTTCGGCTATGGGTGAATTCAAAACCATCGCGAGGCTCTGTAGAGCATGGTTCAATCGCGCCAAGACATACGAAAGAGCAAAAGCGGCGGGTAAACCCATTCCCCCCAGCGCTTACAGCCCGAAACAGGCAAAAAAGCACGTTAAAAGCAGGCTCAGGTGGGCTAAAACCTACGAACGCCAGGGGATGAAAACGGCGAACAAAGCTATGAAGATGTATGAAGAGGCATTGAGCTTTGATCCAAACAACCGGCAGGCGGCCGCAGGGTATGACAAGCTTTACGCCGCCTATTACGGTGTCGGCCCCGAAGTTGCCCGAAAAAACCGAACCGAGAGCAACCTTGAAGGGCGTTTAGCGCGTTGGCCCAGACACAAGGTCTACAGCCTAGCGATCGACGAGTTGTTGGGAAAACATCACAAAGTAGAGGGCACAACCCCAAAGCTTGGGTTGAATTATCTGGACGTTCATTACCTCGTAACCAGAATTTACGAACCGGTGATTAATGCCAACATTGATGAGTTCAGGTTCTTGAAATGCTCTTCAGTCTTAAGCAAAAAAAGAAAAGATTTCCGCGATCCCGCAACAAAAAAAGAGCTGGCCGACAGCCGCGGCTTATGCAGCAAAGGAGCCACCAAAGTCCGTCCGAAAGAGATCCTCAGAGATAACAGAATGAGAATGAAGCTCATTCAAATCCTCTCCAAAAAGACCAAAAATCCCAAGGAAACACTGGAAGAAGCAGGTCGAATAGTTGCGAACCAGGTTGGAGCGGAGCAAACCAAGGTTTGCTGGCTTTATGAAAACCCCTACCCTGAAAAACACCAACCCACCGCAGGAAAAAATGCAAAATGCAATGCATGGGGATCGGATTCCATGCATAATACACGCCCTGGATATTACAATTTCGTCTACGCTCTTCATCCAATCAAAAAGAAGACAAAGCTTCAGATCTGGGAAGCACGCCGCATTCTGGCCATGGCCGGCCTGGAAGGAGACCCCCTCGACAAGAAGCTCGCAAAACTCCACCGAAGAGCCCCTGAATACAAATGTGTCGCGTTTACCGTCTCATTTCAGAGAGAGCGGAAACCAAAGGGCGGGTTTACAAGAATCCGGTTCAGAGGAGTAGGAGGCAACAAAGAGATCTCATGCAGGCGCATTAAAAGAAACCGTCAAATCGTAAAAACCATGCCCGATCACTGGAACAATTTCTACGACACTGTTATAGGCGGAGCATGGAAAGGCAGTTGGCAGAACGTCACCGGCTGGTACAGAATCCGAAGGCGCCGCAGATGGATCAGGCGCCGTACCACCATAAGAAAAGTCAGAGAGGGAGTAGTCTTTGTCCGACGGAAAATCTAAACACCGAAAAGAACCTGAAACAACAAGACAACAAAACAACAAGACGTTTTCATTGTTTTTTTAAAGTGGGTTCCCCGTTTTCATCACGTCCCAGACACACTTTAACCGGATAACCGCCACTCAACTCAGCATCTGATGCCCTCAAGAGCTTGAAATCCGAGCTGGATAGAAAATCCGTCAAAAGCTCGATCTCTTGGGACAATCGATGAAACCCCTGTTCATGCTCCTCCATTGTAAAAGCTCGTTCCATTCGCTCCCGATGCGCCTGCCGGGCAGCCGTCTCTACTCAATGCTTGAGCAGGGAAAAACAAACTTTAAAACACAATATCATCACAGTTACTACCTCTCCAGTCCTCCGATGGGAGGAACTTTACAACAGGCTCTATTTACCAATTTGGACCAATGTTGACCTCCTCAAGATCATCATAAACTGTTGGATCGCCGCCACCTATCAACGGGGAACCCTCGGGGAGAGTCCAGTTCGGCTCTTCCCCCTCGAGGGCAGGGTCTTGAGCCAACGAATGCGTCTCTGCTTCATACTCAGATCGATACTCTTCAAGATTGTATCCCTCCTCTGTGCCGCTCCAGTTGGCTCTGACATAAACAGCGTGGTCTACATCGAAGACGTTGTAATCCGAATCAAAACCAAGATCGAGCCAATAATCAGGCCAAGTCGTAGTTCCTCCGGCAGTGAAATATATGCCGGCCCCAATACCGTAAAAGATGTTATTTCGCACCAAGGGCGGCGGCACATGAGTGTTGCGAGGGACAACCACTCCGCGCTCAGTATCCACAAATAGATTGTTGTGGACATAGCTATGTAGGATCGCTTCGGGACGATCATAAACCGGCCGGACATCCACCCCTGCACCACAACGCACAAAAACGTTTTCGCGCACAACCCATCCTCCACCGTTCCACAGTTGCACGTCACAACCCTCCCAGTGGCAGCGTGAATTCGGGATCTCAAGCCCTTTTCCCACATCGTGAATGTAATTTCCCACAACGTGAATATTCGAAGCTCCTCCTTTTGAACCCACGCCCATGCCGATAATGTCCCATATTTCATTGTTACATACCCAGTTGGGCGCCTCTTCGCCAGAGACCATAAAAGTGATCCCCCACGAATTCACCGCTCCACCCCAGTAACGCGAATCGCTCACCCGGTTATTTCGCACAACGGCGCCATTGGCGTTCCAGATGCGTATGCTATAGGCATTATCATTGGAGTTTGCGTTATGGGCGAAGGTGTTTTCTTCAATCAAGATATGGTCTGCGCCTTCAAAAAAAATCGAGGTTGAGTGAGTGTACATAATGGTCAATCCCCGCACCACCATGTAATGACCGGCACCCGCGTAGATAAACGAGCGCTGTGACACCTCAAAATCGGTTGCACCCAAATCAATCCCTACGGGTGGGCGCATATAGATGTAACAACCCTCA
>JAABSF010000459.1 GCA_011390535.1 Deltaproteobacteria bacterium
TACTGAGGGTACTCGATGGAACTAATCCGCCGGAGAAACTCCTCGTTGAAACCAGCTCTCTTTCCGTCTTTATCAGCACCATAGTACGGTAAAACTAGTACACAAGTCTTGCGTAGGTAACCTGGCCCACCCTTCGATACGCTCTTCGATACTTCCTCTCCCCCCAAACTCAATACGAGCACCGGACGTCTCTTACCCCGTTGAGCTACGTAAGACTCGCCCTTCCGTGTCGTAAGAGCCGCGACAGGTAGCTTATTAGGACTTTTTGGCAAACATCCAGCACTCAGGGGTTCCACCCTGAAACGGGCTTTTGTGTGGTCAAGTGGATCGCTACGCCCCTCTAAAACTAACCCCTTTGTCTGAACCTCTGGATAGGGCACAAAAGTCCATGCGAGTCTTCAGGTTTCGAGTTCTCTCTTTTCTGTTTCCTCCCACCAGGGTTCAACGAGATCCTGTATTTTGCTTACTGCATCAATAGCCATCGTCTATATTTTTCCGCGCAGGGGACTTCCATATACTCTCGCTGAACTCTAAAGTGCCCTGGGATTCTTCCAAAGGAGGACCCGCAAGCTCGTCCAGCTTCCGTGTCCCTTCCTCGAACACCTCATCGTAACGAGGTGCAATCTGTCTCTGGAGACGTTCTTTTCTCAACCGAACACGCTCCCGAGCCTTCTCAGCGAAGCTAGCCCTCGCCTTTTCTAGACGATTCTTGCGTTTCTTGATTGCTTTGGGACGCAGACCTTCTCGCTGTTTTACATTTGTCTTCTGCTCAGACCTCTCCTCAATCATCTTCTTGGGAGCTTGCTCTTTGCTTTGAGTTTTCTGCTGCTGCTGCTGCCGCTGCTTCTGCTGCTGCTCTAACACGTATTCCGCCTTCTGCTCAGCCACATGGAAAACAAGCGTTTCTTTCGGTGCAGCGCACTGCATCGGCTCTGTGAGATAGACATAATTTAGCAAATCAGAGGTTGCGTTACCGAATTCCTTTACAACTCGCTCCACATCAAAACACACATCCATGGGCAATCCCTCACGATTCTGCCTATAGACCTCATCCGCCTCCTCGTAGCTTTTTATTCCCCACCGGGTAAAGTCGTCTCCGTATTTACTGTCTATCTTTTTCGAATAGGCATTGATTTTCGCCATTGCAGGTTCAATTCGATCATGAACCTCTGCCGCCCAGGGCCCAAAGTGATTAAAAATCCATTTCGTTCCAGTGTAAGTTTCTCCGTGCTCACGGGCGTATGCCAAATCTGCGAGGTAAACATATTTAATGAGATGAATCGGCCCAAGCTCCCTGAGTTTCCAGTCCTCTTCATGGACACACCTGGACACGGCTAGTGAAAATTGCATCACTTTATCTATTCGATCCTGATTCATCTCCAACAACTCCGCAACAAAAACACCGAAGTACTCCAATAGACAGGAGATACATTTAGTTTGCAACAAAAACCTTCCGGCGACAACACATGATGAGTAAGATCGATAGTTGGCAATTGATTCCCTAAATCGATCCTGGCTCAACACCATCGGCCATTCTCCAACGTAAGCAACATACTCTCGCGGTCAATCTCGTTTTAAGTGGATGCAGTCGCCACGAATGCAATGTCGATGAGGACGCAGCGCTGCAGGGAGTCTACTAAAGAAATGGGATGCGATTACAAGCCATCCAGTCCCACCTATCGGTCCCGAAGTACTTTCACCAATGGAAAGTCGGCCCGATAGAAGCCCTGTGCCATCTCGAATTCCTGGCTGAACCACCGCCTTCGCCTCACCTCAGGCACGTCTTCCTTTCCTTTTAGCCAGGTGAAAACCCCAGATAGCACGAAACTGTATTGATCAATCATTTTGTCGAGTACGGTAGACTGTGGCGAAGGACGACCAAGCTTATCAATTAGATTATCGTCAAGCTTGTGGAGCGAACTTTCCAATCGTTTTAGCGTCTTATCAGGCAGTCTTAGATCAGTAGTCAAAGAATTCATTACTTCAGAGCAGATAGAATCAAGCTTTTTCCAAATTCTCTCTGCTTTGACAAAAAATGCGTCGTTGCCTTCCTCAAAGGTCATTGACTCAGGCAGTTTTTCAAGTGCCGATTTGCCATGAAACTGGAAGCGTGCCCAGTGCCCTGCCTTGGGCCAATTGATGCGCTCTCTAAGATGATCCGCATCTGGATGCTTGTCTTCAAGCCAAGATGCATGAGCAATAGCGTTGTTATCTCGATCATCCTTCAAACTACGATATACATGAAGAGTAGCCAGCAGAGGGACTCGCCTCGCCCCATCTTTTTCTTGAAGCTGATCCGCAATATGATTCAACGTTGCCCAGAAATGGGCAGGGCGCCAAGAACCTTTCCACAACACTCTAATGTTCTTTTGCCACACTTTTGCCCGAGGAGGGACAAAAGAGATTTTTGTAAAAATTATCTCATAATGATTTCTGGCAATTACATTTTCAGAAAGCCCTGAAAGCTGAAATGCATGAAGTGAATAGAATTCGGCGATTTCGCCCATAAGAAAAGAAGGCAGGTCATCTCTTCGTGGAAGCGATATTGTTATCTTCAGCTTCTCAAGTGCGGCAAGCCCCTCAGGTGCAATCTCCCCAATTAACTTGTCAACTGAGCTTGCAAAAAACATCGGCGTCTTTCCGACAAGCTCAACCGCCACAACAAACACCGGGAGAGGGATGGCGGCCCATATGTCTAAGTGATTCAGATCAAGCCGCCTCTTCGTAACACTCTCTCCTAAGTGCTCTTGCCGTGCCGGGTACACCACCTCAGTCACCAAAAAATTGATGTCGCTGAAAAATAACTATATGAAGACTATATGAAGGAAACTAAAAGCAGAAACTACCAAAATCTATTACAATTTATCCTCAATAACTACAACCACAGGAAGGAACTACAATCAGTTAACACCAACGCAACATAACGGCCAGGCAACAAAATGCCCCTATTGCACTTCACCAATGAAGGTAATTTCCTTTGTCACCGATCCGACTACGAACAACAAAATCCTAAGCCATCTCGGACTGCCCACCGAACCCCCCACCACAGCTCCCGCACGTGCTCCACCTCAAATTGAAATGCACTTCGCTGAGAGACGACATCGAAAAAGTGACCGAACAGGTGAGGACGACCTGTTCGACCAAACGCATTGGCCAAACTGTCCTTAGAGAGAGCTAGAGAGATATAGAGAGAGTCGCTTCTGATCGCGTGTCGTCGTCGTGTGCGCAGTGTCGTCGTCGTGTGCGCTGTTTCTTCCTTTCGTCCTCCAAATCTGTCCATTATGGGCCTCTACCGGACCATTTCTCTTCCACCTC